>JAKAHU010000070.1 GCA_021825385.1 Chloroflexota bacterium
GTCGTTCTCCAGCGGCTGCCACTCCTGGACGGTGCCCTTGCCGAACGAGCGCTCACCCACGAGCGTCGCCCGCTTCGTGTCCTGGAGCGCTCCGGCCACGATCTCGCTGGCCGAGGCGCTGCCCTGGTCGATCAGGACGACGACCTGGATCGACGGATCGGTCGCCACCCCGCCCGGCTCGGCCTCGGTCGCGACCTGGTTCCCCTGCGCGTCCTCCTGCCAGTAGATCGGGCCGGAGGCGATGAACTGGCTGGCGATCTTGCGGGCCGCGGTAACGAACCCGCCCGGGTTACCACGCAGGTCGAGGATGATCTGGCGCCGGCCGGCCTGGATGTCGGCCGTGAGCACCTTGACGAACTCGGCCGCGGCGTTGTCGCTGAACCCGGTCACCCGGATGTAGCCAACCCGCCCGCCGGCGAGGTCCTTGGCGATCACCTCGCGCTGGACGATGACGTCGCGAGTGATCGTGAGCTCGAACGGCCCGCCACCACCGCGGACGACGGTCAGGGTGACCGTCGTGCCCTTCGGCCCGCGGATCCGGCGGACCGCCTCGTCGACCGTCAGCCCGCCGACTGACTGACCGTCGATCCGGTCGATCACGTCGCCGGAGCGGAGCCCCGCCTTCAGGGCGGGGGAGCCGTCGAGCGGCGCGACGACGACGAGCAGGCAGTCCGCCCCGAGCTGGGCGCAGGCGGCGGTTGTCCCGTCCGGGCGTTTCGTGCCGATCTCGGCGCCGATCCCCTCGAACTGGCCGGAGATCCCCTGGAGGGTCTGGCGGTACTCCTCCGGGGTCAGGTAGGACGAATACGGGTCGCCGAGCGCCTCCACGAGCCCCTTGATCGCGCCCTCGACGAGCGCCTTGGGATCGACTTCGCCGCCCGCGTACCGCTCCCTGATCGCGTGGTACGTGTCCCAGAAGGGGGCCCATAACTGCTCCTCGCCGGCCGGGGTGCCGGGCCTGGAGGCGGTCCGAGCGCCGAGGGAGAAGCCCGACAGGAAGAGGGCCGCTCCGGCCAGGAGCGCGACCACGACGAGCGCGAGGCGGATCGGCCGGACGCCCCCATTCCGGCGATCCCGTTCATGCGCCTGGCCCTGCTCGCCCAGCGAGCCCCAGGCACCGCCGGGCCGGTCGGCCTGATCCGCAGGCTCGGCCGCCTCCGGCGGGTCGGGCGTCAGCGCGTGCTCCTGGTCCAGAGAAGGCATCGTCTCGAGCGTCCTGTGCGTCGGATCGGCGGTCGGGTTCGGGTGCGGAGCGTACAGCCTACACCGGCCTCTCGGCAGCGCGCCGGCGGCGTCTGCGGCAGGCCGGACGACGGCAGCTCAGCGGATCAGGTAGCTCCGGACCGAGACCCATGCACCGACGACGCCGAGCCCGAGCCCGGCGCCGAGGACGATCACAACCAGGTCACGGGCCAGGGCGCCGAACTGGAGCGGCAGGACGCGGAAGAAGTCGAACATGAAGCGGCCGAGCGGTTGTCCGGCCGCGTAGAGGAGGCCGAGCGTGATCGCCGCGCCGAGCAGCCCGACGAGCGCCCCCTCGAACACGAACGGCCAGCGGATGAACGCGTCGGAGGCGCCGACCAGGCGCATCACCTCGATCTCGTCGGCTCGGGCGACGACGGCCAGGCGGATCGTGTTGATGATGATGAACAGGACCGTCAGGCCGACCAGGGCGAGGACGACGATCCCCCCGGTGCGCAGGACGTTCGTCACGGTCAGGACCTGCTCCACGAGCTTCTGGATCTCCTGGACGTTGGCCACGATCGGCGAGCCGCGGAGGGTCTCGGCGACGTCGCCGTAGAGGCGCGGGTCCCGCAGCCGCACCTCGAGGCTGGCCGGCAACGGGTTGTACTCGAGATAGCTCGTGAGGTCCTCCCGGCCCTGTTCGGCCAGACGGGCCCGGAACCGGGCGAGGGCCTCGTCCGCCGAGACGTAGACGACCGAGGCCACCTCGGGCTTCGCCTCGATCAGGGCCCGCAGCTCCTCGACTTGAGCCGGCGAGGCCTGGGGCCTGAGATCGGCCACGATCTCGACCTTCTGCTCGACGAACTGGAGCCCCGCATTGAGGCCGCTGAGCATGACCCAGAAGGTGGCCAGGAGGACGAGCATCAGGACCATCGTGGCGGTCGCCGCGAGGCTCATGACCGCGTTCCGCCAGAACCCCTGCCAGGCGCGCCGGAGGCTGAACAGGACGAAGCTGATCACGGCCGCCCCCGCCCGTTCCGGCCCCTGTCCGCCCGCGAGACCATGTCAGTCGGCACGGTGGTAGGCACCGCCGAGCTCGTCGCGCACGACCCGGCCTTCCTCGAGGGCGACGACCCGCCGGCGCAGGGCGGTGACGACCTCGGCGTTGTGGGTGGCCATGAGGACCGTGACACCCAGGTCGTTGATCCGCAGCAGGAGCTGGAGGATCTCCCAGCTGATCAGCGGGTCGAGGTTGCCGGTCGGTTCGTCGGCGATGATCAGACGCGGGTCGTGGACGAGGGCACGGGCGATCGCAGCGCGCTGCTGCTCGCCGCCCGAGAGCTGCGAGGGGAGGTGCTCGGCCTGGGCGGTGAGCCCGACCAGGGCCAGGACGCGCTCGACCGCCGGCCCGATCTGGCGCCGGGGCGTGCCGGTCACCTCGAGCGCGAAGGCGACGTTTTCGTGCACGGTCTTCGACTGGAGGAGCTTGAAGTCCTGGAAGACGACGCCAATCCTGCGCCGCATCTTGGGCACCTGGCGGCGGGGCAGGCGGGCGAGATCCCGGCCATCCAGGACGACGTGGCCGCTGGTCGGCAGCTCGTCGCGGATGAGGAGCCGGATCAGGGTCGACTTGCCGGCCCCGGAGGGCCCGACGAGGAAGACGAAGTCGCCCTCGGGGATGACCAGGTCGACCTCGCGCAGGGCGACCTTGCCGTTCGGATACCGCTTCGTGACGTCGTGGAGTACGACGACCGCATGCTCTGTGGTGACCTCCTCCCGGGGCCGCCCGAGGAGGCGACCCAGTGAGCGGTCGGCGAGCCAGCTGGCGACGATGCTCAAGCGATCAGCTCCGCGGTGAGGATGTCCGGGGCCAGAGGCCGTCGGCTCGATGTTCGACTCCCGCCGCGGGCACTGCAGGTGGAGCCACGTGTGGGCCACAGGCTACCACCGTCGACGAACGGGGGGCAATCGCCGGCCACCCTGGCGAGCCGCGCGCTGCTCAGAGGACGGCGAGCGAGGCGGGCAGGTAGCGCTCGAACGAGCCGAACGGCCGGCTCCAGCACAGGAGGGCCGGGAAGTCCTCGATCCGCAACCCGGCCGCGAGGAGGGCGCGGAACGTCGGACCGGCCGCACCCGGAATCCACAGGCTGCTTGCCCCACGCGGCGGCAGGACGGCGAGCAGGTGCCCGACGACCGGGGCGAGGAGCGTCTCGTCGAGGACCGCGACCGGACCGACCCGCCCGACCGGCGAGGTATAGCCATAGCCGAGCGGGACGCCATCGGGCCCCCGGTACAGGTAGCCGACCCGCCCGTCGCGGCGCAGGAATCGATGGTCCCGGGGATGCTCGTAGCCCAGCAGGACCCGGTCGATCCGGCCCACGGCGGCGGAGAGCTCGCGGTGACCCGGTCCGTCGGGTGGTCCGGCGGCGATCGTCTCGAACGCGATCGCGGTGATCCCGGCCGGGAGCGGCGGTAGCGCCGCCGGGCGGGCCGGGCGGCCGACGAGGTGGAAGAGTGGCAGGCGGGGCACGATCCCCACACGGGCGTAGAGCGCGTTCGAGATCGGCTGGATGCTGTCGGTCACGGTGGCCATGACCGAGGGCCGGGCGGACGCGGCCGGATCGCCGGGGCCGGGCATCGAGCCGATCCCCTCCGGCCCGGCCGGGTCAGCCAACACCTGCCGGAGGAGGGTCCGGCCGAGGCCGGCCGCCTGCTCCTCGGGGTGAACGAAGAGCATGGCCAGGAACCAGACGTCACCCCGGATCGTGGCCGACACGAAGCCCACGATCCGCTCCGGTGCGTCCGGTCCGTCGGCCGCCTCCGCCAGCCGCCGCCCGGCTGCCTCGGCCGGTGCCCCGTCCGGGGCCACGGCCGTGCGTGTCGCGACCAGGAAGCGCTCCGGGTCCGTCTCGCGGACGTGGGCCAGGAGCCGGCCGAGCGGCGCGAGGTCGCCCGTGACCGCCGGCTGGTTCAGGCGCAGCTGGAGCTCCGACATCGCGGACGCCCAGACCTCGGTGCAGGCCGGCACGTCATCCGGGCGGGCCGTTCGGACTGTCAGCGGGCCGGACCTGCGGGAAGGGTGCCCGTCGATCCGCCGGACCGACGGGACGATCGGTGTGGCCGGCTCGCTCCCGCCATTCGATCGGCCCGCCTCCGCCGGGTCGCGCCGCTTCACCGGGCCGGCTCGAGGTCACCGGCGATCGGGGCCCCGATCGCCTCGCGTTCGAGCTCGGCCTGCATGAACGCATCGAGGTCGCCGTCGAGGACCGCGGCCGTGTTCGAGGTCTCGTAGCCGGTGCGCAGGTCCTTCACCATCTGGTAGGGGTGAAGGACGTAGCTCCGGATCTGGTTCCCCCAGCCGGCCACGACGTGCTCGCCCTTCAGCTTGCGCAACTCGGCCTCCTGCTCCTCGAGTCGGCGCTCGAGGAGCCGGGCCTTGAGGACCTTGATCGCGGTCTCCCTGTTCTGGGTCTGCGAGCGCTCGTTCTGGCTCTGGGCCACGATCCCGGTCGGCAGGTGGGTGAGCCGGATCGCCGTCTCGGTCTTTTGGACGTTCTGGCCCCCCGCGCCCTGCGAGCGGAACGTGTCGACCCGGATCTCGTCCCAGTTGAGCTCGATCTCGGAGTCGTCGACCTCGACCTCCGGGAGGACCTCGACCAGGGCGAACGTCGTCTGGCGGCGCTTCTGCGAGTCGTACGGGCTGATCCGGACGAGTCGATGGACGCCCCGCTCGGCGCGCAGGTAGCCGTAGGCGTAGCGGCCCTCGATCGCGACGGTCACGCTCTTGAGGCCGGTCTCCTCGCCTTCGGTCTGATCGAGGATTTCCGTCCCGAAGCGGTGTCGTTCGGCCCAGCGGAGGTACATCCGAAGGAGCATTTCGGCCCAGTCGGTCGCTTCGGTGCCGCCCGCCCCGGCGCTGATGCTGAGCAGCGCACCCCGTTCGTCGTACGGGCCCGAGAAGAGGAGCTGGGTCCGCTCGCGCTCGAACTCCGCGGCCAGCGCCTGGGCCTCACGCTCCAGCTCCGCGGCGAGCTCGGGGTCGTCCGCTTCCTCGATCAGCGGGAGCAGCTCGACGAGGTCGTCGGCGCGCTTCGTGAGCTCGCGCCAGCGGGCAATCTCGGTGCGCAGGCCGTCGGCCTCGCGCAGGACCCGCTGGGCGGCGCGCTGGTCGTCCCAGAACCCGGCTTCCCCGGTTCGTGCTTCGAGTTCGGCGAGGCGGGCTTCCCTGGCGGGGAGGTCAAAGACGCCCCGAGGTCGACCGGATCCGCTCTGCAAGATCGCGGATGGCGGCGGCTTCCACCTAGTTCCGGACCTGGAGGTCTTGCAGCAAGAGCGGACGGAGCTCGATCAGGCGCAACGCGCTCTTGCTCCGGGCGACGACGGGGTTCACGCAGGGACAGTAGCTGTTGTGCGGGCAGACGCCGCAGTTGCCGTCGCAGTCGAGGGCGGCGGCATAGCTGCAGGAGCGGCAGTCACGCTCGCAGGCGATCAGATCGACGAATGATGCATCCTCGGCCTGCTTCACGAGTTCCTCTCTTGGATGCGCATGGGAAGAGTCGAGGGACGTGGCTTGGGGACGTAGGGCCCCCGGGGACGGCGGCGCATCCGAGCGGCCCCCGGGCACAAGGGTTTTGGCCAGTATACGGGCTCGGCGGCCGTCAGCCAAGAGGTGGTGGCGTGATTCCAGGTCGAGAATCACGCTCCTGCGCCGGCCGGGCCCGATTCATTCAGGGAGCGCCGGACTGAGCGAGCTCACCCGCCGGCGCCTGCCCGGCGAGCAGGTAGAGGGCGAGCGCGCCGAGCTCGTGGAGCGTCGCGCGCGCCCTCCGTCCGAGGTCCGCCTCGGTGGGGCTCGTTCGGGTTGGTGATCCCCAGGCCACGATCCCCAGGTCGGCCGCGATCCGGAGGACGCGCAGCATGTGGGTCGGGTCGGAGACGAAGACCGCGTCGCGAACGCCGGCCGCACGCAGAATCGCGGCCACGCGATCGAGCGACTCGAGCGTGGTCCGGCTGCGGTCCTCGACCAGGATCGCCGCCTCCGGCACGCCGCGCTCGAGAGCGTAGGCGCGGGCCACGGCCGCCTCGCTCCAGCGGTCGCCCGGGGCGCTCCCACCGGTAACGATGAGGCGCGGGGCGAGGCCGGCGAGGTAGAGCGCGACGGCGTGGTCGAGCCGGGCGGTGAAGACCGGCGATGGGCGACCGCCGTACTGGGCGGCACCCATGACCACGATCGCGCCGGCCGGGCGCTGCTCATCGCGGGCACCCTGGTCCCAGATCCGCCAGCTGGCGTAGCCGATGACGAGAGCGGTGCCGGCCAGCGCGGCCAGACCGACCCGGACGAGGTCGCCGATCATCCCGGGCGCGGCCGGGATCCCTTTGCGCCTAGCGTCCGTGGCACTTCTTGTACTTCTGGCCCGAGCCGCACCAGCAGGGATCGTTGCGCCCGATCCGCTGGCCGGACGGCGTGTAGCCCTGGCGGACGCCGCCGCCGGCCCCGCCGGCCAGAGGCTGGTCACCAAGCGATTCCTGCATCCGCCGCATCGCCGCGGGTGGCGCGGGGAGGTTCCGGGCCGCCGCCCGAGGGTCGCTCGCCGAGCCAGGTGTCGCGCCGCCGGCCCGGCCCGCGGCGAGGGCCCTGGCCGCCCCGATCCCGGCCGCCAGCCGGGCACTCGTCTGATCGTCCGCCCGTCCGTCGCCGCTCGTCGTCCTGACCGAGCCGGCCCCGCCGGCCGCGGTCGTGGTCCCGGCCCCGGAGGGCACCCCGACCGGCTGCGCCGGCGGTTGGCGGACGACCGTCACCCGGAAGATCGTCGTGGCCACATGGTGACGGATCAGCGCCCGGAGCTCCTCGTACAGGGCGAACGCCTCCTTGCGGAACTCGTTCAGCGGATCCTGCTGGGCGTAACCCCGGAGGCCGATCCCCCGGCGCATGTCGTCGAGCTCGGTCAGGTGCTCGACCCACAGGCTGTCGATCGTGCGCAGCAGGACGAGCCGCGCGATCAGCGGCCAGTCGGCGCCGAACTCCGCCTCCTTGGCCTCGAGCCGGGCATCGACGAGCTCGCGCAGGTGGCCGGCCAGGGCCTCGCGGCCACCGATCTCCCAGAGGTCGTCCTCGGCGGTCCCCGGGCCGTCGACACCCATCGCGTGGAGCGCATTCGAGAGCCCCGCCATGTTCCATTCGTCGGGGTTCGGGTCCGAGCAGTACTGATCGAGCAGGGCGTCGAGCTCGTCGTCGAGGAAGGTCCGGATCGTCTCGGTCAGGTCCTCGTTGCGCAGGACCTTGTCGCGCTCGGCGTAGATCGTCTCGCGCTGCTTGTTGATCACGTCGTCGAACTCGACGACGCGCTTGCGGAGGTCGAAGTTGAAGCCCTCGACGCGGGTCTGGGCACTCTCGATCGTCTTGCTCACGAGGCGCGATTCGATCGCCACGTCGTCCTCGAGGCCCATCCGTTCCATCAGGCTCGCGACCCGGTCGGAGGCGAAGCGCTTCATCAGCTCGTCCTCGAGCGAGAGGTAGAAGCGCGAGGAGCCCGGGTCACCCTGGCGCCCGGCCCGGCCGCGGAGCTGGTTGTCGATCCGGCGCGATTCGTGACGCTCGGTGCCGATGATGTGCAGCCCGCCCGCGGCCACGACCCGTTCATGGTCCTCGTCGCAGATCCGCTTTGCCTCGGCCAGCGCCTCCTCGTACGTCGCCCGGTCCACCTCGGCCGGGTTCAGGCCCCGGCGATGGAGGATCTCCGAGGCGAGCCCGGCCGGGTTGCCGCCGAGGAGGATGTCCGTCCCCCGGCCGGCCATGTTCGTGGCGATCGTCACCGCGCCGGACCGGCCGGCCTGGGCGACGATCTGCGCCTCCTTCTCGTGGAACTTGGCGTTCAGGACCTCGTGCTTGATCCCGCGCCGCCTGAGCATCTCGGACAGGAGCTCGGACTTCTCAACCGAGATCGTGCCCACGAGGACCGGCCGGCCGGCCTGCTGCATCTCGACGATCTCGTCGATCAGGGCCTCGAACTTGCCCTTCTCGTTGCGGTAGACGAGATCCGGCTCGTCGTTCCGGATCATCGGCCGATGGGTCGGGATCGCCACGACCTCGAGGCCGTAGATCTTGTGGAACTCCTCGGCCTCGGTCATGGCCGTGCCGGTCATGCCGGCCAGCTTGTCGTAGAGCCGGAAGTAGTTCTGGAAGGTGATCGTGGCCAGGGTCACCGACTCGCGCTGGACGCGCAGGCCCTCCTTGGCCTCGATCGCCTGGTGGAGCCCCTCGCTCCAGCGCCGGCCGGGCATCTGGCGACCGGTGAACTCGTCGACGATGACGATCTCGCCGTCCTTGACGATGTAGTCGCGGTCGCGCTTGAAGAGGGCGTGGGCGCGCAGCGCCTGCTCGAAGTGGCGGGCCAGGGTCGGGTCGGCGTCGTAGAGGTTCGGGACGCCCAGCCACTGCTCCATCTTGGCCACGCCCTCCTCGGTGGGCGAAACGGCCTTGTCCTTCAGGTCGATGAAGTAGTCGCCGCCCTCCTCGGCGCCCTCGGGGCGGGGCTGGAGGCGAGGCACGAGCCGGGCGAACGTGTAGTACTTGTCGGCCGACTCCTCGGCCTGGCCGCTGATGATCAGCGGCGTCCGAGCCTCGTCGATCAGGATGTTGTCGACCTCGTCGACGATCGCGAAGTAGCGCTCGCGCTGGACCCGCTGGTCGAGCTCGGTGACCATGTTGTCGCGCAGGTAGTCGAACCCGAACTCGTTGTTCGTGCCGTACGTGACGTCGGCCGCATAGGCCTCCTGACGGGTGCACGGGCGGAGGTTGACCAGGCGCTCATCGGTCGTCGGGTAGCCCGGTTCGAACAGGTAGGACGCGTCGTGGGTGATCATTCCCACGCTGACGCCCAGGAAGTGGAACACCGGGCCCATCCACTGCGGGTCGCGCCGGGCGAGGTAGTCGTTGACCGTGACGACATGGACCCCTCGGCCGGTCAGCGAGTTCAGGATCGCGGCCAGCGGGGCGACGAGGGTCTTGCCCTCGCCGGTCTTCATCTCGGCGATCTTGCCTTGGTGGAGGACGACGCCGCCGAGGAGCTGGACGTCGAAGTGGCGCATCCCCAGGGTGCGCTTCATCGCCTCGCGGGCGGCCGCGAAGACCTCCGGCAGAACGTCGTCGAGCGCCTTCTGGGTGCGCTCGAGCTCTCGCTTGTGGCGCTCCCTGGCCAACTCGCGCCGGCGCTCGGGCTCGGGGTGCTCGAGTTCGTCCTCAGACGGCTCGTCCGGGGCGGTGATCTCGCGGATCTCCTCGCGGATCTCCGCGATCCGGGCCCGGATCTCCGCATCGGAGAGCGCTTCGAACTCGGGCTCGAGCTCGTTGATCCGGTCGATGAACGGCTGGATACGTTTCAGTTCGCGCTCGTTCGAGTCGACGAACCGGCTCAAGAGGCTAAGCATGGGCAGTCAGTATAGGCGCTGGCGCCCAACCGGCCGTTCACCGTGGCCCGGTCGAGCCAGCTGCCCCGACCGGGCCGAGCCTTCAGCCCCAGAAGCCGCTGCCGTAGCCGGCGATCAGCAGGACGAACGTCAGGACGGCCAGGCCGACCCAGAAGGCGGCCGAGCGCAGCCCCGAGGTCGGGTTCATCTCCGGGTTGGCGAGCGCGGGCAACCGGCCCGTTCGGCGGGCCATGCCCCAGCGCGGCGAACGAAGCTGGCGCCGCCAGTCCTGCTCGATGACCGGTCGCGGTTCGAGGCCGCCCCTGCCGTCGGGGCGGTACAGCTGCAGGCTCATCGGTCTCCTGGATGGCTCGAGGCGAGCTCCGCCCCGGCTGTTGGGCTGCGGTCCCGTTCATCAGGACCGGGGTCGAGGCTGCCGGTACTCTCGTCCGGGTCGTCACTCCGGACGTCGAGCGTCCGGGCGACACCGTCCTCCCAGAGGATCATCTCCTGGGTGAACGAGACCTCGCTGCTGAACAGCGCCCCGACCGACTCACCACGGTGGATCCGCCGGATCGCCTCACCGATCAGCGGCGCGACCGAGAGGGTCGTGATCTTCGCCAGCCGCTTCGCCGGCGGGAGGGGGATCGAGTCGGTCAGCACGACCTCGAGCAGGTTCGAGTCCCGGATCCGGTCGATCGCCGGGTCGGACAGGACGCCGTGGGTGGCGCAGGCGTAGATCTCGCCGACCGCCTCGCGCTCGAGGGCCCGGACCGTCTCCATCAACGTCCCGGCGGTGTCGATCTCGTCGTCGACGATGATCGCCCGCCGGCCGCGCACCTCGCCGATGACGTTCATCAGCTCGGCCCGGTCGAGGTTCCCGATCCGACGCTTCTCGATGATCGCCAGGGGGGCGTTCAGGAGCTCGGCGAAGGTCCGGGCGCGCTTGGCGAAGCCGAGGTCGGTGACCACGACGACGTCCTCGAGCTGCTTGTGGCGGAAGTAGTTCGAGAGCAGGTGGACGGCGGTCAGCTCGTCGACGGGAATGTTGAAGAAGCCCTGGATCTGGCCCTGGTGGAGGTCCATCGTGAGCAGCCGATCCGCTCCGGCGACGGTGATCATGTCGGCCACGAGGCGGGCCGTGATCGGCACCCGGGGCTGATCCTTCTTGTCCGAGCGACCATACGCGTAGTAGGGGACGACGGCGGTGATCCGGCCCGCGCTGGCGCGCTTGAAGGCATCGATCAGGATCAACAGCTCCATGATCGACTGGTTGACCGGGCGGCAGGTGGGCTGGATCAGGAAGACGTCCTTCTCGCGGACGTTGTCCAGGATCTTGACGAAGATGTTCTCGTTGGCGAACTGGAAGACCTCGGCCCGACCGAGCTCGACGCCCAGATAGCGGCAGATCTTGCGGGCGAGTTCCGGGTTGGCGTTGCCCGTGTAGAGCTCGAAATGGTCCGCGTACACAGCGTTCTCCCGCTCGCCGAAGCGCATCACGCGAGTGGCTGCCCGTTTGCTCCGCCGGCCGGACCGCCGGCCGGGGCGCCATTGTCGCCGATGCCACCGCGCTCCGCCAGCCCCGTCCGGAAGGCCGCGATGCCGACGACCCGGTCGCCCTCGTTGAGGCGCATGACGATGACGCCGCGGGCTGCGGGCGAGTAGCGGTTGATCGAGTTCGTGTCGGTTCGGACGACCTGGCCGCCGGCCGAGATGAGGAGGAGCTCCTCGTCGGCCTCGGTCACCTGCTGGACCGCCGCGACCGCGCCGGTCTTGCGGCCCTCGAGGGCGATCAGCTGGACGCCCTGGCCGCCCCGGTGCTTGCGCCGGAAGTCGGCCAGCGGCACGCGCTTGCCGTAGCCGGTCTCGGTCAGGACGAGCAGGTCGGCGCCGGGCTGGACGACCGACATCGAAACGACGGCGTCGCCCTGGCGGGCGAGCCGGATGCCGATCACGCCGGCCGCGTCGCGGCCCATCGGGCGGACCTCAGACTCGGCGAACCGGGCCAGCTTGCCCTGGGCCGTGGCGAGGATGATGTCGTCGCGGCCGGTCGACACGTCGACCCAGGCGAGCTCGTCGCCCTCGGCGAGCGTGATCGCCCGGATCCCGCTCGAGCGGACCTTCTCGAACTGCTCGAGGGCGGTCTTCTTGATCATCCCGGCCCGCGTGGCCATGACCAGGTAGCGGCCGGACGAGAAGTCGGGCAGGGTGATCGTGGCCATCGGGACCTCGCCCGGTTCCACCTGGACGCCCGGCAGGTTGATGATCGCGATCCCCTTGGCCTGGCGGCTGGCATCGGGGATCGTGTGGACCTTGGCGCTGAAGACCCGGCCGCGATTCGTGAAGAAGAGCGCCCAGTCGTGGGTGTTCGCGACCAGGAGGTGCTCGACCGCGTCCTCCTCGCGGGTGACATGGCCGATGATTCCCTTGCCGCCGCGATGCTGACGCCGATAGGTCGCCACCGGCTGGCGCTTGATGTAGCCGCGCCGGCTGATCGTGATCACGACGTCCTCGTCGGCGATCAGGTCCTCGTCGGTCATCTCCCGGCTCGAGTCGTCGACCACCCGCGTCCGCCGCTCGCCGGCGTACTTGCGCTTCAGCTCGGCGAGCTCGTCCTTGATGATCCCGAGCACCCGGCCGGGATTGGCCAGGATGTCCTCGAGCTCGGCGATCAGCTTGATCACCGCAAGGTACTCGTCCTCGATCTTCTGGCGCTCGAGGGCGGCCAGGCGGGCGAGGCGCATGTCCAGGATCGCCTGGGCCTGCAGCTCGGAGAGGTCGAAGCGGGTCATCAGGTTCGTCCGGGCCCGATCGACGTCGGCCGACTCGCGGATCGTGCGGATCACCGCGTCGAGGTTGTCCAGGGCGATCTTCAGACCCTCGAGGATGTGGGCCCGAGCCCGGGCCTTGTCGAGGTCGAACTCGGTCCGCCGCCGGACGACCTCACGCCGGTAGTCGACGTAGTGCTGGAGGACGGCCTTGAGCGGTAGCGTCTGGGGCTGACCGTCGACGAGCGCGAGCATGTTCAGGTTGAACGCCGTCTGCATCGGAGTGTGCTTGAACAGGTTGTTCAGCACCTTGTGCGGGTTTGCGTCGCGCTTGATCTCGATGTAGATCCGCATCCCGTCCCGGTCCGACTCGTCACGCAGGTCGGAGATCCCCTCGATCCGCTTGGAGGTGACGAGGTCGGCGATCTTCTCCATCAGCGCCGCCTTGTTCACCTGGTACGGCAGCTCCGTGACGATGATCGCCATCCGCCCGTTGCGGGCCTCCTCGAAGGCGACCTGGGCCCGCACGACGACCCGGCCCCGGCCGTGGGCGTACATGTCACGGATCGCATCGATCGTCTCGGTCTCCCCGGTGATCGAGTTGCGGCGCGGCTCGTAGCGGAAGATCGTCCCGCCGGTCGGGAAGTCCGGCCCGGTGACATGGCGGCACAGATCGTCGGTCGTCAGGTCCGGGTCCTCGATCAGGGCGGTCGTCGCATCGCAGATCTCGCCGAGATGGTGGGGAGGGATGTTCGTGGCCATCCCCACCGCGATCCCGGACGAGCCGTTGATCAGCAGATTCGGCAGCTTCGCCGGCAGGACCGAGGGCTCCTTCTGAGTTCCGTCGTAGTTGTCGACGAAGTCGACCGTCTCCTTGTCGATGTCGGCGAGCATCTCGGCGGCGATCCCGGTCAGGCGGGCCTCGGTGTAGCGCATCGCGGCCGCACTGTCGCCGTCGACCGAGCCGAAGTTGCCCTGGCCGTCGACGAGCGGGTAGCGCATCGAGAAGTCCTGGGCCAGCCGGACGAGCGCGTCGTAGAGGGCCACGTCACCGTGGGGGTGGTACTTGCCCATCACCTCGCCGACGATCGCGGCGCACTTGCGGTAGGACGACGTGGCCGAGAGCCCCATCTCGCCCATCGTGTACAGGATCCGCCGGTGGACCGGCTTCAGGCCGTCGCGGACGTCGGGCAGGGCGCGGGCCACGATCACGCTCATCGCGTAGTCGAGGTAGCTCACCCGCATCTCGTCCTCGATGCGGACCGAGCGGATGTTGCCCAGGTCGTCGGTCACGATCTACGTCTCCAGTTCGGGTCAGATGAGCGGCGGTTCGGGTTGCCGGCGCGGGTCCGGGAGCTCGCCGAAGCGGGCGGCGATCATCGCCGCGCGCGAGGTCGACGGGGCGCCCGGGCGCCGACGAAGGCCATCGAGGCGCTCTCGCAGCCGGGCGGCACGGTCGGGGTCCAGCTTTGGCAGGGCCTCGCGGACGACCCACGCCCGGTGACCGTCCCCGGTCGCGGCGGCGAGCAGCGCCTGGTGCTCGCAGAAGGCGGCGACGGCGTCTGGATCGACCAGGGTGAGCGACCGGAAGGCCCACGAGAGCGCCCTCTGGACATCCGGCTCGGCGTCGCCGACCAGCTCCTCGAGCAGGGGCAGCGCCCGGCGGGCGACCTCCGGCGAGCGGCCAGCGAGCCGGTCGACGAAGGGCAGGGTGGCGATCGTCGCGCCGACGAGCCGGCGCTCCCAGGTCGAGGGCGAGTAGACGAGCTGCTCGAGCTCGGCCCAGCGATACGCCTCGAGGAGGATGCCCGCGGCCCACGGATGAGCGAGCTGGTCGACGGTGATCCAGTCGCTCGCCCCGCGGGCGGCGCGCCGGAGGAGCTGCCAGGCGCGCTCGGGGTCGTCGGGCAGGATCCGCGCCAGGATCGGCAGGGCGAACCAGCGCAGCTCGAGGAGCGGCTCGCGCAGCAGGGCGTCGGCGAGGAGGAGGAGTGTCGCCGGGCGGACCCCGCCGAGCTGGCGCCGCAACGAACGCCAGGTGGCCTGGGCCAGTGGACGGCGCACGCCGAGGAGCGGACCGATCCCGGGCGCGACGAGCTCCTGTCCGGCGCGGTAGTCGGGATCGGCAAGGCTCGTGAACCCGGCCCGCAGCGTCGGGACGAACGAGGCCGGATCGTCGACCTCACCCCCGAGCCGCGCGCCAAGGTCGGCTGCTGCCGGCAGGAGCCCGGCCACGAGGGCGCGGCCGCGGGCGGTTGTCGCGCCGGGCCG
>JAKAHU010000333.1 GCA_021825385.1 Chloroflexota bacterium
CTGCGGCCCCCGCCCCCGCCGCGCCCGTCGCCGCGCGCACCGCCGCCGGCGAGCGGATCGAGTTTCCGCCCGGCGCCGACGAGGTCCTCGTTCCGCTGACCCAGATGCGCCGGGGGATCGCGGCCCAGATGACCCGGGCCCTGGCCGTGCCCCACGCCTACGTCCAGCTCGAGGTCGACGTCACGAACCTGGTCCGGCTGCGCGAGTCGCTCAAGCGCGACTATCAGGCCCGCGAGGGGGTCTCGCTCAGCTACGTCCCGTTCGTGGTCAAGGCGGCCGTCGAGGCGCTCCGGCGCCACCCGACGTTCAACGCCCACTGGACCGAGCAGGGCCTGCTGGCCAAGCGCCGGATCAACGTCGGGGTGGCGGTGGCGGTCGAGGGCGGGCTGGTCGTGCCGGTCATCCGCGACGTCGACCAGCTCTCGATCAGCGGGCTGAACCATGCCATCGCGGACGTCTCCGCCCGGGCCCGGGCGAACAAGTTCCGGGTCGACGACTTCGGCGGCGGCACGTTCACCGTCGACAACACCGGCTGGCTCGGCTCGAACATGACGATGCCGATCATCAACGTCCCCGAGGTCGCGATCATGACCATGGAGGAGATCCGCAAGCGCCCGGTCGTGATCGAGACCCCCGATGGCGACGTGATCGCGATCCGGCCGATCATGAACATGGTCCTCGCGATCGACCACCGGGCGAACGACGGCGCCGGCGCGACCGCCTTCCTGCGCGACGTCCGGGCCTGGCTCGAGGCGGTCGGACCGGACACCGCGATCTTCTAGCCGTGCGCCGCCGCGGCCGCGTCCTCCTGGCGGGCGCGGCCCTCGCCCTCGCCCTGGCCGGCTGCCAGGCGCAGCTCGACGCGGCGATCGAGCCGGGCGACACGCAGGTCCTCGTCGGGCGGGCACCGGGCGGGCTGACCGTCGAGGCCCCCGAGTGGCGCCCACCCTCGACGATCGCCTGGCTCTGCTCGGCGCCGCCGCCGAACGTGTTCGAGGCGCGCGGTGCCGTCGGCGCAATCCCGGTCCCAGCCGATTGCCGCGCCTACGGACCGTTCGAGAGCGGCCGCGGCCTGACCGCCGGCCTCGGCTTCGGCTCGCTCGACGCGGCCCGGCGGGCCCTGTTCGAGGCGGCCCCGGAGTGGCACTTGGTCCTGCTCGGGATCCGCGACGGCGACGTCGAGCGGGTCTTCCGAACGGTGGTCACGGCGACCGCGATCGACCCCGCGATCACTCCCGCACCGGACGAAGCTTCGTCGCCGGCATCGGGTGGCTCCGGCAGCGCCGCGCCCTGAGCGCGGGTACACTGCGAACGATGGCCCGCGATCTGCCGATCTTCACCGCTCCCACCGCCGAACCGGCGCACGCCCACGCTCCGTTCCTCCCGCCCACGATCGCCATGGGCGGTGGCTCGTCCGCCGAATCGGCGGTCGACGGCTCGGTTCCGCTGCGCCGTCATCCGGACTGGATCAAGTCCCGGATGCCCTCGGGCGAGAACTACCACGAGCTCAAGCGCCTGCTCGGCGGCCTGGCCCTGAACACGGTTTGCGAAGAGGCGCGCTGCCCGAACATCGGCGAGTGCTGGGACCAGCGGACCGCGACGATCATGATCCTGGGCGACACCTGCACCCGGGCCTGCGGCTTCTGCGCGATCAAGACCGGCCGGCCCACCTGGTTCGACGACGACGAGCCCCGGCGCGTCGCGGCGGCCGTCCGCCCGCTCGGTCTCGAGCACGTCGTCGTCACCAGCGTCGCCCGCGACGACCTGCCCGACGGCGGCGCCCGGATCTTCGCCGAGACGATCCGCCGCCTGCGCGAGGCCTGCCCGGGGATGGGCGTCGAGGTCCTGATCCCGGACTTCAACGGCCAGGCGGCCCCGCTCCGGACGGTGATGGAGGCCCGGCCGGACATCCTGAACCACAACGTCGAGACGGTCGAACGGCTCCAGAAGCCGGTCCGCAAGCGGGCCCGCTACGACCGCTCGCTCGGTGTCCTCGAGCGGGCGAAGGCGTACGCCGGCGAGCTCGGCGCGGCGGTCCACACGAAGAGCTCGATCATGGTCGGGCTGGGCGAGACGCGCGGGGAGCTGTCGCAGACGTTCCGCGACCTGCGCGCGGTCGACTGCGACATCCTCACGATCGGCCAGTACCTGCGTCCGACCCCGGAGCATCTGCCGCTCGTGCGCTACTACCACCCCGACGAGTTCGCCGAGATGAAGGCCGAGGCGCTCGCGCTCGGCTTCAAGCATGTCGAGTCAGGGCCGCTCGTGCGCTCGAGCTATCACGCCCGCGACCAGGTCCCGGGCGCCGAGCTGAAGCGGATCCGGCGCGCGGCCACGGTCGACGCCGAGGGTCGGGTGATCCCCCAGGCGAGCTGATGGCCCGTCAACTGCCGCGCAAGCGACCGCTCGCCGAGCTGCACTGCCATCTGGGCGGGGCGGTGACCCCGGCGATCATGTGGGGGATCGCCCACGCCCAGGGGATTCGCCTGCCGACGAAGGACTACTGGGAGTTCCGGGACATGATCACGGTCTCGAACCGCCGCGCCCGGAGCTTCGACGGCTATCTCCAGCTCTTTCACTGGACCGAGCTGATCCAATCCTCGCCCCTGGCCGTCGAGCGGGCCGTGTACGAGGTCGTCGGGGGCGCCTACCGCAAGAACAACATCACCACGATGGAACTGCGCTTCAACCCGATGAAGCGCAACCGGGGCGGCGAGCAGGACCTCGACCACATCATCGCCGCCGCGGCGCGGGGGATGGACCGGGCGACCCTCGAGTACCCGGTCAAGCCGGGCCTGATCTTCTGCCTCGACCGGGCCTTCCCCTACGAGCTGAACGAGATCATCGCCGAGAAGGCGATCGCCTGGCGCGACCGGGGGATCGTCGGGATCGACATCGCCGGCCCCGAGTCGGCGACGTTCCGGGTGGCCGACTACCGGCGCCTCTTCCGGCGGGTCCGCCAGTTCGGCCTCGGGATCACCGTCCACACCGGCGAGGCCGGGCCGGTCGACGAGATTGGCCGGGTCGTCGAGCTGCTCGAGCCGGACCGGATCGGCCACGGGGTGAAGGCCGCCTACGACCCGCGGGCGATGGCGATGATCCGGGAGCGGGGGATCGTGCTCGAGATCTGTCCGACCTCGAACCT
>JAKAHU010000071.1 GCA_021825385.1 Chloroflexota bacterium
ATCCCCTCCGGCGAGCGGGTGGCGCCGCCGCCCGGGCCCTGGGACGACTGCTTCACCGGCTTGCGGTCGGACCCCGTGCTCGAGTGGCCGGGCCTGCGGCTGACGCTCTCGTCGTCCTGCGCGTGGTGGGTCGTCTACACGCAGCCGGCGTACGCGGTCTGCGTGGAGCCGCAGTCCGGCCCGCCCGATGCGGCGAACTCGGGCCCCGAGGTCGTGGCGCCGGGCGCCCCGCTCACGCACACGATGCGCTGGCGCTGGGAGCGGACGTAGCGCCGCGTGGAGGGTAGGTCCAGTGGTGGCTGTGACACCCGAGCTGTCACA
This sequence comes from Chloroflexota bacterium, assembly GCA_021825385.1. Lineage (GTDB taxonomy): Bacteria > Chloroflexota > Limnocylindria > Limnocylindrales > CSP1-4 > JAKAHU01. The sequence continues at coordinate 322 of JAKAHU010000071.1, forward strand.
GCCAGGCGCCAGACTGCGCCCGACGCGCATTCCGGGACCCCGCTCCCTATGATCCTTGCTGGACCGCGGGTGCCTTCGGGGGCTCTACGGAGGGAGGCTCGGCATCACGAAGATCGCAGCGCTCAGTCGCGGCCCCTCTTCCGGCCCCCTGCCCACAGTGCGCACCGCAGAGCGGATGAGCCACGCCCTAGCCGATCTGCCGGGTGGCTCGCCGATCGGGCCTCCAGTGATCGCACACTCTAGGCTGCCGCGCCCCGAGGTGGACGCTCCACCCATGACTTTGTCGGACGAGACCGAACCATCCAGCAGGAGACCGGCATGACGACCCTGACGCTCGATATGCTCACCGAGGCCTGCCGTGCTGGCGGGTCCAGCGTCGTCGTCTCGACCACGGAGCTTGCGCCGGCCGCCGGCCCGCTCGCTTCGGTCGCCCCGGCGAAGTACACGACCCCAGGACCGAACAGCCACGCCACCTACGCCTACGAGCACCGTTTCGTGGATGGCAACGCGACGAGGGTCGTGATCATCGACTCGAAGCAGTCTCAGCTCAACCGCGCCGAGGCCGCCCTGAGCCAGGCGATGCTCGACGGCGTCCACCCGGTCGCCCGGATCCCGCACATCGAGGTGCAGTACCAGCGCGACGGTGGAGTCGAGCGGCACACCGACCTCACCCTCCCGCACCGCGCGTACGACGGGCACATCCGGGCGGGGACGGTCAACGGGAAGCCCGTCACCGACACGGAGGCGTATCGGGCAGCCCGCGACGCGACGCCTGCGGACGCCCGTGCGCTCCTCGAGTTCAGCCCCATCACGCTCGCGTACGGCGGATGGGACGCGACGCGCAAGTCCCGCCAAGGACGATGGCGCAGCGCGCTCGTGGGCGAGATTGTGGGTGTGCTTGCGGACCAGACCCTCGACCCGCGCTCGCAGCCCATGCGCGGCGGCGCCCGGGTTGACCCGGTCGCGATGCAGGTCCTCCTCGGCAGGTCTTCGATGATCGCAATCGCGGACGCGCAGCGCGGGGAGCTGAGCGAGCGGAACTACAAGGCGATTGTCGCTGCGGCACAGAAGGCCGACAAGGACTCGTCAGCGCCGACGTCCGCCTCGAAGCTCGGGTTGGGCGGCATTCCGCCCACCCTGGAGCAACTCGCCGGCGTGGCTTGTACGAGGATCGTGCGAACCCACGTCCTCTCGCTCGCCGCCCTCCGCCAAGTCAGGTTCGGCTCCTCGCCCGACGGCGATGCCTCCTGCCGCGCACTCCTCGCCGCGCTCGCTCTGGATGGGCTCGCCCGGAGCAACGCGGAGCTCTCACTCCGCGCGAACTGCGACCTCGTCGAGGCCGGGCCGACAGCCGTGACGATCGACCGGCGCGGTGGCCTGGCGGAGGAGATCGAGCCGCTTACCATCGCGACAGCGGACGGGCTGCTGGCGGAGGCAATCGACGCCGCCGAGAGTCTGGCTGGGATCTCTTGGCGGGGACAGGTGTTCGCCGTTGACGGGAACCCCGACGTCATCTCGTCGGCCCAGGACTCCCCGGACGAGGGGTGAGCCGTGTCCTTCGCGATCGTCGCCGAGTTCCCGCTCGGAACCTACCGAGCCCACCAGGCCGACGGCCGCCTCGACCTGCTGCCGTCGCCGGTGCGGCTGCACGCGGCGCTCCTCTCGGCGGCCGGGCAGGGGGTCCGCGCCGAATCTGACGGCGCCCGGCTTCGACCGAGCCCGATTGACCGCGAGGCGTTGGCGTGGCTGGAGGGCCACCCACCGGACGCCCTGGAGATCCCGGCCATGCTGCCCACGGACGGCGGCGCCCAGGCGTACCGCGCCAAGGGGTTCTTTGGCGTCCGGGAGCACCAGCTCGTCTTCGCGACTCGGGTCGACGCTCTCTCGTCGGTCGCAGTCGGAGCGCCGATTGCCTGGCTGTGGGACGACGACCCGCCCAGGATGGTGTCCGAGGCGCTCGCTGCGCTGTGTGGCGAGGTCTCGCACCTGGGCACGGCGGAGGCGCCAGTGTCGATGCGCACGGGGTCGGCTCGTGCCACGCACCGGCTCGACCCCGCAGCTACTGCTTTCTCCTCGGCTGGGGTCGTGCTCGAGGTTCCGCGGCCTGGCCGGACCTCGGCACTGGTGGCTGCGCACGAGCGGGGCGTCGGCCCGGTGCCGCCTCGCCGCCACGACGGGTGGGGCAAGTCCGAGGAGGCGGCCGTGTACCCGGTCGAGCGGGCGGCGATTGCGCGTGCTCGGTACATCCCGATCGCGGAGCGCGTTCCCGATGCCCCATGGCCGACGGTGGTACTTCTCGCGGTGGACACGCCTATCGCGCCAGAGCGGGTAGTGGGGTGGGCGGTGGCGCTCCACCGGGCGCTGGTGAGCCTCATCGGCGATGGCGCGCCGGCACTGGTCACGGGCCGGTACGAGCCGGGTGTCGCCAAGCCAGCGAACAGGCTGGCAATCCAGTACGTGAGCGCAGCCATCCCGGCCTCGCCGGTCGCCGATGCCGCGGGCGCGTTTGCACTGCTGGTGCCGAACGGAGCTGACCCGGCGGACCTCGCAACCCTAGATCGCGCCCTGCACGCCCTCGACCAGATTCGACTCAGTGCTCGCTTGGCGGCGCGGGTCACGGCGCCGCCACGTGTCCTGGCTGGGGACACCTTCTGGCGCCCAGCGCCGGTCGGGTCCGAACGGGTCTGGGTCACCGTCCCCGCCGCGATTCCGGAGTCGCGGCCGGTCCGCGGCCGGCCGTGGACGATCGGGGATGCAGCGCTCCTGTCGGTCGGGCTCGCGCTGCGCGAGCGATTCGCCCGTCCGTCGGGCAGGTCAGCCTGGTACGGGGCGCTCGTCGACGGTGTCCGACTAGCCGGCGCCGAGGTCCTCGAGGCCCACAAGCTCAACAGCGCGGCCGGGGACAGGTTCGTTCACCATGTCCGGCCGGAGGTTGCTGTCCAGCCATTCCGGGCCGCCCTTCGACTCGGCGGCCTGGCTGGCGATCGGACGGTCTTGGCGATCGGCCAGAGCCGGCACCTCGGAGGGGGCCTACTGACCCCGCTTGACATTCCCGCTGGCGTCATCCCGCGGAGGAACTCTAGCCTGGGGGTGTCGTGATGCTCGACGTCCGAGACTTCCGCGAGTACTTCGCTGCCCTTCACCAGGGGCTGCCGCCATTCGCGTGGCAGGAGCGGCTGCTCGACGCCGTCCTGGCCGACGGTCGGTGGCCGGAACGGATCGTGGCCGCCACAGGCGCTGGCAAGACCGCCGTGATCGACGTCCACGTGTTCGCCACTGCGCTGATGGCAGCGGGCGCTGGCCCGCGCGTGCCGCGTCGGCTGTCGCTCGTCGTCGACCGCCGCGCGCTCGTGGACAGCCAGCACGACCTCGCCCTCGCAACGAATCGCGCCCTCCGCGCGGCGTCGACCGATGGATCTGGCGTCGTCGCCGAGGTCGCACGGCTCCTGGGCGGGATGCGCAGCAGTCGGGACGACGATCCCGATCCTCTCCTCGTGGCCCTGCTCCGGGGCGGCGCGGCCCCTGCGCGGCGGTGGGTCGACGACCCAACGGCGGCGGCGGTGCTGTGCGCGACGCCCGACATGTGGGGCAGCCGTCTGCTGTTCCGCGGGTACGGAACGAGCCCCCTGGCACGCCCTCGTGAGGCGGGCCTCCTCGCGTACGACTCCGTGGTCGTCGTGGACGAGGCGCACCTCGCCCGCCAGCTCGTCGCGTCGGCCCGCCGGATCGAGGCGCTCGAACGAGTGGCCCCGGCCTCCGTCGGCGTCGGGATCCTTCAGGTCGTCGAGGCCACGGCCACTCCTCCACGGGGGCCAGCGATGCGATCGGTGGGGATCGGACCGGACGACATTCGGGCTGACGGCCCCCGCGCCGAAACCCTCGCACGGCGCCTCCAGACGCCCAAGCCCGTCTCGATTGTCCCTGTTCCGGAGTGGCGCGCCGGGACGGCCGCGACGAGGCGGTCCATCGCCCGGGCGCTCGCCGACGCCTCGGAGGACCTCCTCTTGACCCACGGGCGAACGGTCGCCTGCGTTGCGAACACCGTCGGGATCGCCCTGGCGGCGGCCAGAGAGCTGGGGGAGCGCGGACGTGAGGTCGAGCTGCTTGTCGGGAGGATGCGTCCGCACGACCTCGCCCGCCTGCGCGAGCGACGCCCGGGCCTGCTCACGGTTGCGGGTGACCCGAATGTCGACGTGATCGTCGCTACGCAGACGATTGAGGTTGGAGTCGATGCGGACTTCGCCGCGATGGTCACTGAGCTCGCACCGGGGTCGGCCGTCGTCCAGCGCGCGGGCCGGGTGAATCGCCTCGGGGCGCGGCCATCCGTCGCTGTGCGCGTCCTGGCCCCCGACGGCGCCGTGAGCCCAAAGGGATCGCCGCCGTACGGGGCCGTCGAGCTCGAGGAAGCGCGCCAGTGGCTCAAGCGACGGTCGGCCCATGTTGAGGGCCTCGCGCCGTTGGCAGTGGCTAGTGACCCTCCCCCAGAGTCCGCCCAGCGCCGAACCGTCCTCGGGCGCCCAGAACCGTGGGACGTGGCGCTCCTCGCACGGACCTCCGATGACCTCGTCGCCGATCCGGACCTCGCCCTGTGGCTTGCCGACGATCTCGAGCCCGACCTCGATGCGACGCTCGTCGTCCGGGCCGGGCTGCCGAGCGACCCGCTTGACGCCACCGCGCTCCTGCGCGCGACGCCCCCACAGGCCGCCGAAGGATTCCCCGTCGCGCTGCGGACGCTCGACCTCCTCCACGACAAATCACCGGGCGTCCGGAGGTTCTGCTGGCGCGGCGATGTCATCGCCGTCCTCGAGGATAGTGCGCGGCTGCTCCCGGGGGACGTCATCGTCGTTGACGACACGGCTCCATGGTTCACGAGCGGGGTCGTCGACCCCGATGGCACCGAGCACGCTGAAGATGCGCTTGAGGCGCTGCGCGCGAATCATCCAACCCTCCTGCGCATCGGCCCGGGCTGCCCCCTCGATCTCGCGACGGGCGGCCGGGCCAGCCGTGACCTGCTGCCCGACCTCGTGCGCCTCGTGGCCGAGTACCCGCTCGACGGGAGAGCACGGCGTGCTGCGGAAGCTGACGTGATCAGGGCGTTTCGCGAGCACGATCCCGCGCTCGGATCAGGCCCGTTCGGCGCGCTGCTGCAGAGCGTGGTTCGGCTTCTCGGCGGGCGGCTCGCCGATGCCGAAGTCACATTCGGGCCATCGGTCGCCGGGGCGGCCCCCAGCTGGGTCGTTGTCGCTGACGTTCGCCGGACTTTGGGCGACGAAGAGGCGCGCCAGACTTGGAGTGCTGGCGCGAACGTGGTACTGCTCGACGACCATCAGGCTGGCGTGGCGGCGCGCGCAGGCGAGTTGGCGCGACGTGCCGGACTCGACGAGCCGTTCGTCAAGGCCCTCGTTGCCGCCGGCGCCGTCCACGACGAGGGGAAGCGCGACGCGCGGTTCCAGCGGCTTCTCCGCGCAGGCAGGGGAGTCGAGGACGGGATTCCGGATAAGGCCGTCCTGGCGAAGAGCGGGCTGCGGACGCCGGCCGAGCTGCGTTCGGCCGCCGCTGCATCTGGGTTGCCGAGTGGATGGCGCCACGAGCAGCTCTCCTCGGTCGCGGCCGCCGAGCAATCCGATCCTGACAGCCCGTGGGGCCGACTCGCCGTCCGGCTCGTCGGCACCAGCCACGGACACGGCCGCGTTGGGTTTCCGCACGTGACATCGGCGCTAGTGGATACGGGTTTAGGGATCGCGGCGGGCAGCGAACGGCTCCATGACCTCGGGGCGTGGGACGCGCTCGTCGAGGCGACCGAGCGTGAGCACGGGGCGTGGGGCTGCGCCTACCTCGAGGCGATCCTGCGAGCCGCGGACGGACAGGTCTCACGGGAGGGCGGATAGGGTGATCGAGCTGCCGGGCGACATCGAGGTCGCCTTCTCGCATCTCGCCGCCGTCGGGCTCGCCTCGATCGTCGAGGACTCGGGCGCGGGGCCGGCCTCCACCTGCTGGAGCTCATCCCTCGACTCGCGCCCGCGCGTCGCCGCTCCTGGCCTCGATGCGGATGCCGCGGCGCGCATCGTCCATGCGCATGCCGTGGCACACGCGGACCCGTCCGACTGGACGGCCGCAACGGTCCCAGACGGTTCGGGCGGGCTGCTCAGCCCTCGGCTCAAGGTCCCGGCTGACGACGCGGCGTGGGGGCGCCTGTCGAGCGCCCGGCGAGAGGTCATCGACGACGCGCTCGAGGCACGGCGGTGGCTTGACCTCGCGCTCATTGGCGCACTCGGCGAGCCCGCGTACTGGCGGTTCGACAGCGGCCGCGGTCGGAGCGCGTCGGGTGTGCCGGACCGCCGGCCCGACGAGGGCGCAAGCCGCTGGGAGATGAAGACTCGCAACCGCGGCGAAGACTTCGTGGCCCACCGGCTGAGGAGGCTCGCGCTGGCCGTGACGGCGCGCGCGCCTCAAGGAGTCCGGGACGGCCTCACCGGCACCTCCGTGGTCGACGAGGCGGGCCTCGACGCGGTCGACAGCCGGACGGCGACGGGCCTCGCCTCCCCTGGCCCGGTCGACAATGCCCTCGCCTGGTGCGCCCTGTGGGGGCTCAGCGCCCTCCCAGTCATTCCGCTCGTTCTCCGGCCGTCGCGGACCGCAGGACACCTGCCCGCGGGGCGGTCAGGCCGGAATCGCTGGCCTGAGCACTTCTACCTACCGGTTCCCGAACGGCCCGTCGGCCTGGCCCGGTACCGCCACGTGGTGCTCAGCGCGCAGCTCGCGACCTTCGCGGCGATGGACACGCCAGAGGCAGAGGCCACGCTGGCAGCCGAGTCCGCCAGAGCCTGGCTTTCCGACCGCGCCATCGCAGCGGTCGTCCGGTTTCCGGTCGGGGTCTTCGGGAGCGCAAGCGCGCCGGAGCGTCGGGCCCTGCTCGGGAGCGTTCTGCCGGTGCTCCGATGACACCGAAACGCGCGGCCACGGACGGTCTGCGTGATCCGATCCCGATCAGCCTGGTCGCCCACTGGGTCTTCTGCCCGCGGCGTGCCTGGCTCGAGGCAGCGGGTGAGCAGACGGACACGCACCAAGTCGCCGTGGGCATCGCGGCGCACGCCTCCGTCGATGAGCCATCGACAGGTCGCCCGGCAGACCGCCACTCTGTCGAGATCGCGGACGAGCGGCTCGGCATCAGCGGCCGCTGCGATGCAGTGGAGGGGGGACCAGACGGCGCTCTCACGATTGTGGAGTACAAGTCGACGCCCGTCCGCCGGTCACCAACGGTCACGGAGGCGATGCGGATCCAGCTCGCGCTGCAGGTGCTCGCGCTCCGCTCGACGGGGGCTGTGGTCGCGGCGCAGGCGGTCTACTTCGTGAACCACCGCGTCAGGGTCGACGTTCCCCTGTCCGCGGATGACTTCGAGGCCGCGGCGGCGGCCGTCGCCAGTACGCGGGAAGTGATCGAGGCCCCGCAGGCCCCCGCCGCGCTCGAGGACGATCCACGGTGTGCCGCGTGCTCACACGTGGGCATCTGCCTCCCCGACGAGCGGCCGGAGGTTGAGATCCACAGGCGGATCGTCGTCGATGACCCCGGCACGCAGGTGGTCCATGTCGCCAGCGCTGGAGCGAGGGCGTCGGTGCGCGATGGGCGCATGCGGGTCGAGCACCGCGGGGAGGAGTTGGCATCAATCCCGCTCGAGAAGATCGCCGGTGTGGTGGTGCACGGGAATGTGGACCTCACCGGAGGCCTGATCCGGGAGCTGCTCTGGCGCTCGCTGACCGTCGTCTGGACCACGGGGACGGGCCGTGTCGTGGGTTGGTCGGTTCCGGGGACCGGCCCAAACGGCGCCGCTCGAGTCCAGCAGCACGAGGCGGCCGCTGCCGGTCGCCTGGATCTTGCCAAGGCATTCGTGGGCGCCAAGATCTCGAATCAGGCGACGCTGCTGCGCCGGAACGGCGAGGCACCAGCAGCGGTCGACGTGCTCCGGTCGCTCCAGGGCCGTGCGGCGGCCGCCCGATCGGTCAGCGAGGTCCTCGGCGTCGAGGGGGATGCTGCGGCCAGGTACTTCGGGTCCTTCAACACGATGCTCACCCCCCGCGTCCGGGGTCTGGGGATCACGTTCCGGACGCGGACGCCCCACCCGGCGCGCGACGAGGTCAACGCCCTCTTGAACTACGCGTACGCGCTGCTGCTCGGCGATGTCGTCCGGGCGATTGTCGCGTGCGGTCTCGACCCGCACGCCGGGTTCCTCCACAGCGCCAGCCGGAACAAGCCAGCGCTGGCGCTCGACCTCTGCGAGGAGTTCCGGGCCCCTGTGGCGGACTCTGTGGTGTTGGGCGCCATCAACAACGGCGAGGTTGGGCCCGACGATTTCTCGACGGTCCTCGGCGCCACGCGCATGCGGGACCGCGGCCGCCGAGCGCTGATCGCCGCCTATGAGCGTCGCGTGGAATCGGAGTTCCGGCACCCGGTGTTCGGGTATCGCACCTCTTGGCGGAGGGCGATGGAGATCCAAGCCCGGATGGTCCTCGGCGTGATCGACGGCACTCAGAGCCGTTACGTTGGGATCCGGATCCGATGAGCCGGGACGCGCCGCGCCGATATCTGGTGGCCTACGACGTCGGGGACGACCGGCGCCGCGAGCGGGTCGCGAAGCGGCTGTCGAGCTACGGGGACCGCATCCAGTTCAGCGTGTTCATTGTGGACGCTCGGCCCGCCAAGATCGTGCGCCTCACCGTTGCCCTGTCAAGGCTGATCGATGTCGGAATCGATTCGATCCTCTTCTGCGATCTAGGCCCGCTCTCAAGCGATCCGGCCACGCGCTTCGAGTTCCTCGGTCAACGGCGAAGGGTGACGTCGGACGGCATCCTCGTCGTGTAGCCCGACCCACGATCGGAGCGCGAGGGGTCGTGCCGACCGGGACAGCCGCAGGAGGTCTCGCGCCAAGTTGCGATTGCAGGGCCACATTCTGCAGGTACGATCTCGACGTGGATTTTCCTGAGGTCGAGTTCTCCCCAGAAACCTCCGGATTCGGCGGTCGAGCGCCCACGAATCTGGGAGCTTGACCCGGTTGCAGCGCCTCCCCGGCGCTGCCTTCATTGAGGGGCCGGCACGCTCGACGCGATCGCCGAGATCCCGTGTTGCAGCGCCTCCCCGGCGCTGCCTTCATTGAGGGACGTCCATCTTCCGGTAGGCGTCGGAGGCGCGCGGTTGCAGCGCCTCCCCGGCGCTGCCTTCATTGAGGGATGACCCGGCCGGGAAGGTGCCGGACGACGTCCTCGGGTTGCAGCGCCTCCCCGGCGCTGCCTTCATTGAGCGACGGTGCCGGCGTCCCGGCCCTCGGGCACCGGGAAGACGCATTGCCTGGAGGGGCTCGCCCACCTCGCCATCGAGGCCGGCCAACGGGTCGCCTGGTTTAGCCTCGAGTCGCTCACCGCGTCCATCGGGAAGGTGGCGCGGATGCGTCGCCGGTCCAGGATCCGGAGCAGCCGTAGCACGCCGGCCCGGCGGCCCGTACGCCTGGTGGGTCATGACCGACAGGCGTCGGGCGGCGTCGGGCTGGTCCCCCAGGACGCCGGCCTCGGCATCGACGTCGAAGCTGACGGCGGTCGCGGCCCGCGCACCGCCGGGCCCGGCGCCCGGGATGAGCGTGGCCGCGCTCACCGGCCCAACCGCCGCAGGGCAGCCAGCGACAGCATCTCGTAGGCGAGGTTGGCGGCCAGGGTGGCTGTCTGGGCGGCCGGGTCGTAGGCGGGGATCACCTCGACCACGTCGAAGCCGAGGAAGTCGATCCCCCGCAGCGCCCGCACGACCGCGAGTGCGTCATGGGCGGTCAGGCCGCCCGGCTCGGGCGTGCCGGTGCCCGGCGCGAAGGCGGGGTCGACCACATCGATGTCGAAGCTGACAAATGCCGGCCGGTCGCCCACCCTGGCCCGGATCGCAGCGGCGACAGCATCGGAGCCCATTGCCAGCACCTGCTCGGTGGTCAGGTACTCCAGGCTGAGTTCCGAACGGAGTCGGGTCCAGTCCTCGGGCCCGTACACGGATCCGCGCAGCCCCACCTCGATCGAGTGGGCCGTGTCCACGAGCCCCTCCTCGATGGCCCGGCGCATCCAGGTGCCGTGGTTGTACCGCTCATCGAAGTAGCTGTCCCAGGCGTCGGTATGGGAGTCGAAGTCGATGACCGCCACCGGGCCGCGGGCGCGTGTCGCGCGCAGGTGCGGCAGGGTGCAGGCGTGGTCTCCGCCGATCAGGATGGGGATCACGCCGGCATCGACTAGGGGCGCCACCGCCGCCTCGATCCGCCGGTAGCTGCGCTCGGTGTATCCGGGCACGATCGCCACATCCCCGTGGTCGATGCAGGACAGGACCTCGAACGGGCTCACGTCAAGATTCGGGTTGTACGGCCGCAGCATGACCGACGCCGCGCGGACAGCGTTGGGCCCGAACCGGCCGCCGACGCGGTAGGTCACGCCCGTGTCGAACGGGACCCCGATGATCGCGACGTCGACCTTGTCGAGGTCCTTCACCCACGGCAGCCGGGCGAACGTCGACGGCCCGGTGAAGCGGGGGGACTGGAGCGAGTCTTCGGGCGTGTAGCGGGGCATCGGTCCTCCTCGCGGTGGTCGACGAGCTTCGACCACGGTCGCCGGGGGTCGACGCCCACCGCTCCCGACCGGCGGCATTGCGGCCGAGCCCGCACCCCGTCATTCCGGCGCGCCCGCCGGGCGAACTGGGCGGCCCGGCGGTTGACGCTCAGAATACGCTGACCCAATCCACGGATCCGCAGGAGGCGCAGACGCCGACCGAAGCCGATGGCCGGCGCTGGATGGAGGTCGCGATCGAGGAGGCCCGGATCGGGCGCGACTAGGGCGGCGTGCCCATCGGGGCTGCGCTCGTGGCCGACGGCCGGCCCTTGGGCGCCGGGCACGACCGGCGCGTCCAGAATGGGAGTGCAATCCACCACGGCGAGACGAACGCGCTCGAGGTCGCGGGCAGGCTGCCCTCCTCGGTCACACGCGCGCCACGATGTACACCATGCTGTCGCCCTGCGACATGTGCACCGGTGCCATCCAGATGTACAGGATTCCGCGGGCCGTGATCGGCGAGAACCGGACCTTCCGGTCGCCCGGCGAGGCCCACCTGCGCTCCAGGGGCGTGGAGGTCATCAACCTCGATCTTCCCGAGCCGAAGGCGCTGATGGACGGATTCATCGCCAACCGGCCCGACGTCCGGAACGAGGACACCGGGGAGGAGTAGCCCCGCCGGCGACGAATCCGCTGCTGGGCCGCCGTTCAGGGCTGGGCAGCCCTAGATCGCCGACGCGTGCGTCTCACAGGGCGTGTCTGTCCGCCCGGGCGGCTCGAGCGGTTGTCAAACGCGCCCCGGAACAGGCCAGCGAGGACGGTCCAGCTTGCCTAGAATGCGGGTCTCGGCCAGCGGCACGGGCCGTCGGCGGGTCGGCCCGTTCAGACGGGACGGTTTCGAGGAGGAGGTACTCCATGCGAATCCGCACTCGCCCGATCGTCGGGCTGCTCGCGTCGATCGTCCTCGTCTCAGCCTGCGGAGGCTCCACCGCACCCTCGGCCAGCCAGGCCCCGGCGAGCCAGGCCCCGGCGAGCCAGGCGGCGTCGTCGGCACTCGCGGCAGGCACCGAAGGTGCCGACCTCGGCACCCAGACGAGCGACCAGGCCCTGTGCACCAACCCCACCGCCGCGGCTGGGACGGCGCTGACCGTCGCCAGCTACGGCGGAGCCTACCAGAAGGCCCAGCGCGACGGCTGGTTCACACCCTACGCCAATGCCACGGGCGTGAAGTTCACCGAGAGCGAGGACTCATCGAACGCGACGATCAAGTCGCAGGTCGAGTCCGGTCAGGTCACCTGGGACGCGGTTGATGTCGGCAACGACTTCGGCCTCAACGTCAACAGTGACCTGCTCGAGCCGCTCGACTACACCAAGATCCCGGGCTCGGAAGTCCTGCCGGGCTTCGCGGGCAAGTACCGAGTCGCCGACATCACCTACGGCGTCGTGCTCGCCTACCGGACCGACATGTTCAACGGGCAGGCCCCGCAGGGCTGGGCCGACTTCTTCGACCTACAGAAGTTCCCCGGCAAGCGCGGCATCTACGACTACTCGGCCGGTGGCGTGTACGAGATCGCACTCATGGCCGACGGTGTTGCGCCCGCAAACCTCTACCCGCTCGACATCCCGCGGGCCGAGAAGAAGCTCGACACCATCAAGGACTCGATCGTGTGGTGGCCGGGCGGCGCCAAGAGCCAGGAGCTCATCGACTCCGGCGAGGTGTCGATGGCCCTGATGTGGAACGGCCGCGCCTGGAGCGCCAAGAACGTCGACAACAAGCCGGTCGAGATCCAGTGGAACCAGCAGATCCTGACCGCCGACTACTGGGTGGTGCCCAAGGGCACGCCCAACAAGGACGCGGCCATGAACTTCATCGCCTGGACGCTGTGCAAGCAGAACAACGCGGCCCCGTCCAACGAGATCCCCTACGGCCCCACCAACAAGCTTGCCCAGGCGAACCCGACCAAAGTCAAGGACCTGGCCGCCTCGAACGTCAACAACACAACGGCGTACTTCGACGACGCCTGGTACGCCGCAAACGCCAAGGCCGTCGACGACGCCTACAACGCCTGGAAGACCCAGTAGCCCGGCGCCGGACCAGCGGTAGCCGGACGATGACCACCGCACCCGCGTCGGTGCCGGGGCGAGGGGGCGGCAAGCGCGGCCCCCTCATCTCCCGCTGGGGTGCGCTGGCCGTGCCGCTGCTCGTCTTCCTGGTCATCGCGTTCGTGCTGCCGATGGCCCTCATGGTCATCCGCAGCGTGACCGACCCGCCCAACGTCGGCCTCGGCAACTACGTCGAGTTCTTCGGCTCCGAGGCCGACATCCACGTCCTGTGGAACACGTTCTACATCGCGGGTGTGGTGACGATCTGCTGCCTGCTCGTGGGCTATCCGTACGCCTATCTGATGGTCATCGTCCCTCAGCGCGTCTCCGGCGTGCTGCTGGTGGCTGTGCTGGTTCCGTTCTGGTCGAGCCTGCTGGTCCGCACCTTCGCGTGGGAGATCATCCTGCGCGACACCGGGCTTATCAACAGCACCCTCAAGGCGCTGGGCCTCATCACCCAGCCGCTGCCGCTCGACCGCAACACCTTCGCCGTGTCCCTGGGCATGACGCAGATCCTGCTGCCGTTCATGGTTCTGCCCCTGTTCACCGTGATGCAGCGCATCGACCCGGAGTTGACGCGGGCTGCAGCCAACCTGGGCGCCCCGCCGGTGCGGGCGTTCCGGCGGGTGTTCCTGCCGCTCTCCTACCCGGGCGTCTTGGCCGGGTCTCTGCTCGTGTTCGTGCTGGCGCTCGGCTTCTACATCACGCCCGCCATCCTGGGCAGCCTGCGCGAGACGATGATCAGCAAGTTCATCGCCGACCAGATTCAGACCAGGCTCGACTGGGGTCTCGGAACGGCCATGGCGGTGATCCTGATGGCGATCACCCTGGTCGTGCTCCTGATCGCGTCCCGGTTCGTGAAGCTGCGCGACGTGTACGGCGCGCTGGGCGAGGAGTGATCCTCCCGTGACCGACAGCTGGCGGCACCCCAACCGCGTCGCGCTCGCGATCTTCGGCGCCCTGTGCATCGTGTTCTTGGTCGGGCCGTCGCTCGTGGTCGTTCCGATGGGCTTCTCGTCGGGCCAGATCCTGTCCTTCCCGCCCCGCGGCTTTTCGCTCCAGTGGTACCAGAAGATGATCACCGACCCGGCCTGGACGTCGGGGTTCGCCAACAGCTTCATCGTGGCGGCGGGAACGGCAGCCCTGTCCACCGTGTTGGGCACGCTGGCGGCGCTCGGCTTCTCTCGCGGTCGGTTCCCCGGCAAGACGCTCGCCAACGCGCTGATCCTGTCACCCCTGGTGGTGCCCGTCGTGGTGATCGCGATCGGCATGTTCAGTCTGTTCGTGCGCTGGAAGATCACCGGCACCCCGATTGGGCTGATCGTCGCCCACACGGCTCTGGCGGTGCCGTTCGTGGTGGTGAGCGTGTCAACCAGCTTGCGCACCATCGATCGCAACCTGGAGGCGGCTGCCGCCAACCTGGGGGCCAGCCCGGTCAGGGTGTTCCAGCGGGTCACGCTGCCGCTGATCATGCCCGGCGTGTTCGCCGGCGCCCTGTTCGCCTTCCTGACCTCGTGGGACGAGGTCGTCGTGGCGATCTTCGTGACGACGACGAAGTTCC
>JAKAHU010000334.1 GCA_021825385.1 Chloroflexota bacterium
CTCTCGGCGCGGCCTTGGTCTCCGCCAGCGGAGCGACCTGGTCACCCGCCGACTCCGTCGCCGCCGCACCCGCCATCGGCGCTGGCGCGGCTGCCGGTCCGGAGAGGAATTCGGGCGCGGTGGTCAGCAGGAGGACGGCAATCCCGATCGTCACCAGGCCCGCCGCGAGCGGTTGGCTGAAGGCAAACCGGGGACCCGTCAGCGGGACGAGCAGGCGGCGCCAGCCGCGCGGGCGCAGTCGGGCCGCGTCGGCCTCGGTCAACCGGAAGTCGCGCCGCCGCCTGGGCGCGGGCAGGCTGACCGTGGCGGCACGAATCAGCTCGAGCTCCTCGACCAGCCGGGCACAATCGGGACAGGTGCGGACGAGCTCCTCCGCGGCGACACGCTCGCGATCCGGCAGGTCACCGGCCGCGTACGCGACGAGCCACAGCTCGTCGTGGTCAGCGTGTCCTGGGGACGGTTCGTTCACGGCCATCTGACGGGATCAGCCTCTGAAGAGTTCCATCCGGTCCCGGAGCAGGGTCCGGAGGGCGAGCCGGCCGCGGTGGATGCGCGACTTGACGGTACCGAGTGAGACCCCGGTCAGGTCGGCGATCTCGGCATAGTCGTAGCCCTCGACGTCGAACAGAACGATCGCCGTCCGCTGGTCGTTGCCGATCCGGGCGAGTGCCTGGACCAGGGCCCGCGAACGCTCGGTCGCAACCGCGACCTGCTCCGGATCGTTCTCCTCGCCTGCGGGCGGCTGCCAGGCCTCGTCCTCGAGCTCCGGGTAGGGTTGGGTCGGCCGCCGCTTCCGGGCACGCTGGACATCCATCGCGGCGTTGATCGCGATCCGGCTCAGCCAGCTCCGCACGCTGCCGCCGCGGAACGAGGCGAGGTTTCGATAGGCCGCGAACAACGCCTCCTGGACCGCGTCGGCGGCCTGGTCGGGATCGGGCACCATCCGAACGACGAGGCCGAAGAGCTGGTCCTGGTAGCACTCGACGAGCCGGTTGAAGGCGTCGAGGTCACCGGCGCGCGCCCGCTCGACGAGCTCGAGGTCGCGCCGCTGGACGTGATCGTCCGTGACCGGAACCGGGCGAGGGTCATCCTCAGCGATCGGGACGGTCCTCCGGAAGGGGATGGGCGAGGCGGCGCGAGTCTAGCACGGCCCTGCGGGCGAGCCGCAGCGAGTGGGCTGGGCCGCCGCGACCCAGCCGCCGGCGCGGAACGGTACGATGACAAGCGCGGGCCCCGACCGGGTCGAGGCTCCCTTCCGGCGCCGAAGTGGCGGAACTGGCAGACGCGACGGTCTCAAACACCGTTGACCGCAAGGTCGTCCGGGTTCGATCCCCGGCTTCGGCACCACGATCGGGCAAGATCCGGCGGCGAGCTCCGTCCTCAGCTCACCGCTTTCTTGACCAGCGCAACGATCCTGGCCTCGTCATCGGCGGTCAACGCCGTCAGGGCGAAGGCGGTCGGCCACATCGTGCCTTCGTCGAGATTCGCCTGATCGCTGAAGCCGAACGTCGCGTACCGCGCCTTGAACTTGTCGGCGCTCTGGAAGAAACAGACGACCTTGCCGTCCCTGGCGTATGCGGGCATCCCATACCAGGTCTTCGGCGACAGGGTCGGCGCACTCGCTTTGATCAGGGCATGGAGCCGCTCGGCCATGGCGCGATCCGGTTCCGGCATCGCGGCAATCGCTGCGAGCACGGCCTCTTCCCCGGCCGCCTTGTCCTTGCCCGCGCGCGCTTCCGCCTTCAACTCCGCGGCGCGCGCCTTCATCGCGGCACGTTCCGCCTCCGTCCATCCCTCGGCCGTCTGGTCGATCGCGGTGCCGCTCTTGGCAGGCTTGTGCGTGGCCTTCATCCCCAGGCTTCCTCTGTGCGAACTCTGATGGCACGACCCCGATGCCCCGGAGGACGAGGGTTGGCTCCCTCAAGGGTAGCGCCCGGGACGAGGGCCGATCGATCGCCGGCCGGAGGCAAGGTCGGCACCGGCGCCCCCGCACCCCCCTACGCCTCACGGTCGACACCGAGCGCCTCGCGCAGCTGGAGCTGGCGGAAGATGTCGGCCCGCGAGATCACGCCCACGAGCCGACCGTCCTCGAGGACCGGGAGCTGCTCGAAGTCGCCCGCGCCGAGCGCCTCGAACGCCTCGAGCACCCGGTCGCTCGGGCGCACCGCCACGAGCCCGCCCGTGCCACCCATCACCTCGCCGACCCGCACCTGCTCGCGCCGCTCGGGCGGAACGCGCTGGATATCGCCCAGGGTGACCATCCCGACGACCCGGCCGTCGTCGGCCACCGGAAGGGCCCGCCGGTTGCCGGGCAGGAGGTAGTCCTCGATCAGGGCCTCGATCGTCGTCGACGGCGGAACGGTCGTCGTGTCGGGTGACATCACCGCCTCGACCCGGACGTCGCGCAGCAGCCCCTCGAAACGAACCTGGTCGAGACTGGCGGTTGCCGCCGAGCTGAGGAACCAGCCGATTGCGGCCAGCCAGAGCCCGCTCAGGGCCTCGCCCACGAAGAGCTCCAGGAAGCCGAGGAGCATGATCCCGTAGCCCACGAGATGCCCGCCCACGACGGCGATCTCGGTCCCTCGGCGCATGCTCCCGGTCACGTTCCAGGCGATCGCCCGCAGGACCCGGCCGCCGTCGAGCGGGAACCCGGGCACGAGGTTGAACGCGCCCAGGAACAGGTTGATGAAGGCGAGATAGCGCGCGACCGTGGCCAAAGCCGGCAGCCCGGCCAGGGCGAGGGCGGCGACCCAGCACAGGGCGGCGATCACGAAGCTCGTCAGCGGCCCCACGATCGCGACCGTGAACTCGGTCAGCGGCCGGCGAGCCTGGCCGCCGACGTTCGAGACACCGCCGAAGATGAAGAGGGTGATCGAGCGGGCCTCGAGGCCCTGGGCCCGGGCGACGAACGAATGGGCGAGCTCGTGGACGAGCACCGAGCCGAACAGGAGGAGCGCCGAGACGGCGCCCAGGACCCACGCCTCGAGCTGGCCGAGGCCACGGATCTCGGCCGGGAAGTAGCCGACCGCGAGCGACCAGGCGACGAGCCCGAACACGATCAGCCAGCTCGCATGGACGCCGATCTCGATCCCCCCGATCCGGGCGATCGTGAACGAGTTGCGGAGCATCGCGC
>JAKAHU010000335.1 GCA_021825385.1 Chloroflexota bacterium
CGATCGCGCGGTCCCGAGCGAGGCGACGACGTTGTCGAAGCCGGCCTGGTGGGCGATCAGCGCGTCCGTGTACCCCTCGACGATCACCGCCTGGCCGGCCTTGCGCATCGGGCCCTTGGCCCGGTCGATCGGGTAGAGGGTGCGACTCTTGTCGAAGAGCAGTGTGGCCGGCGAGTTCAGGTACTTCGGGCCGTGGTCGGCGCTGTCGCCATCGGCGACGAGGTACCGGCCGCCGAGCCCGACCGCGTTCCCGCTCGCGTCGCGGATCGGGAAGATGATCCGCTCGCGGAACCGGTCGTAGGCGCCCCGGCCGTTCGGACGCGCGGTGGTCAGGCCGACCTCGGCCAGGTCGCGCGGGTCGATCCCCCGGCGGGCCTGGAGCGTGCGCGACATCGTGTCCCAGCCGGCCGGAGCCCAGCCGAGCTGGAACTTCTCGATCGTCTCATCGCTGAAGCCACGGCCGCGGAGGTACGCGAGCGCGGCCTGGCCACTCCGGTGGGCGGTCAAGACGGTGTGGTAGAACGCGATCGCGGTGTCGAGGACCTCGCGCAGGTGCGCCTTGCGCGCGTCCTGGGCGCGCGAACGCTCGTCGAGCTCGACCCCGGCCTTCCCCGCCAGCGTCTTCAGGGCCTCTGGGAACGGGACCCCGTCGCGCTGCATGACGAAGCTGAAGACATCGCCACCCAGGCCGCAGCCAAAGCAATGCCAGCTCTCGCGAGCGGGCGTGACGACGAACGAGGGGGTCTTCTCGCCGTGGAACGGGCACAGCCCCTTGAACGTCGTGCCCGCCTTCTTCAGGGCAACGGTCTCCCCGACGACGTCGACGATGTTCAGTTTCGACTTGACTTCGGCGGCGATGCCGACGGCCAACGAGACCTCCTGGCAATCGATCCCCGGTCCCCGGCGGCCCGCGCCCGCCCGGCCGGACATGACTGTGGGCGTGTCAAGTCTTGACACGCCACTACGGCCGCTAGTCTACCACTTGACAGGCCGTTTGTATACCCCTGGGGAGTATTGACAGGGGGCGATCGGATCGACCGAGGCGCGCCCCGGAACGGGCTCAGTTTCCGTCGCCCACGCCCCACTCGAAACCGAACCCCTCGAGGCGACCAACCAGCTCGCCGGTCGGCATCGAGGGACCGGTCCGGAGGTCGTCGCGGAGGATCCGGAGCGCCTCGGCCAGCGGCGCCTCTCCGCCGGCACCGCCGGTGTGAAAGGCCAGCCGGTCGAGACCGGCGATCGCGGCTGCCAGGACCTGGAGGAGCGCCATCAGGATCCGGTTGCCCCCGAACGCTCCGCAACCCCAGTAACCGGTATGGACGGCGACCCGGACCGTGGACCCGCGCAGCCGCCGCGACTCGGCGACGGCGGCGGCGAAGCCGGCGACGGCGGTCGTGAGGATCTGCGTGATCGTGACGGAACGATAGCGTCCGGACCCGCCGGGCGGCGCGGCCATGGCGATCAGGTTCGTGATCGTCGGCGGCTCGATTCGCGTCGTCGCTCGCCGGACGACCTCCGGATCGGCTCTGGCAAAGGCGTTCCCGTACAGCCCGTGGGGTCGACCGGCTCGGGGATCCGGGTTCGTCGACACGGACACGCGCCGCTCGACCCCGGTGATGAGGACCGGGGTGGGACCATCAGGGCCCAGGGTCGTGATCGGGATGCCGGCCGCAACGAGTGCTTCCCTCAGTGCCCCCAGAGCCGGGTGCTCGGCCACCTGCAGCTCGTCCTGGGCAAAGAGCGGTCCTCGGTAACCGACGAAGAGGTTCGGATCGGCGAAGTTGACGTGCCACTCGACCGCCTCGGCCGGGTCCAGGCAGGGGACGTAGTCATAGAAGCCGGGCCTGACGACCAGGAGCTCGGCCGGCACGAACCCAACCGCGGCGGGGAGGGACGTCGCCGCCCAGCGGCTGAAGCCGATCCGTCCTCGGTGGGCCGAGCCGGGCGGGCACGCGATCTGGTGGACAACCAGCTTGTTCGGGTCGAGCCGGACCGGTGGGTGCTCGGCGATCAGCCGGGTCGAGTCGTACTCGCGGCGGGCGATTGGCGCCGGCGGCGGGGTCATCAGATCCCCCACCCTGCTCGATTCATCCTGGCCCCCCTCCCTCGTCCCAGGGGTTGCAACGGCGCAGGGATGGAGGAGCGCAGATCGCCGCCGAGAACCGCGGCGATCGCATCGACGAGCTCCGTGGAGGAGCCGGAGTCGAGCAGGTCGTCCCAGATCACGGCGCCAGCCTGGCTGACGGCCGTGTCAGCTTGTCTGTCACGACGGGTTCGCCGTGTCCCGGCGGTTCGCCGCACACTGCTCTCCCCTCTCCTGAACGACCGCTCCGCCGGGTGTCTCGCCGGCCCTTCAGTCTCCCGCCGCCTCGCGCAGGGCGCGCTCGAAGGCCGGCGTTGTCGCGTTCGCCAGCAGGCGCTCGAAGTGCTCGGCGGCGTAGGCCCGGAAGTCGACCTCGAGGGTCGAGATCGCCTGCTGGAGGACGCCCCACATCGCCTCCCGGAAGTCGGAGACGACGCGCATGACGGTCAGCCGCGCGAGCCGGTCGCGCCGAGCGGCCCCGCCGTCGTAGGCCTCCAGGAGGGCCCGGTCCTCGTCGCCGGTGAGACCGTGGTTGACGCTGAAGTTGCCGAGATCGAAGAACGGGTCGCCCATCCCCGCGTACTCCCAGTCGACGATCCTGATCCGGACGCCGTCGTCGATGAAGTTCGCGTTCAGCAGGTCGTTGTGGCACGGCCGCATCTCGATCGGGTTGGCCAGCAGAGCAAACTCGATCCGCCGGCCGATCGACTGGGCCAGAGCGAACTCGGGCGGGATCGGGACACCCCGCGCGGCGGCCAGCGCCCGGTACACCTCGGCGATCCGGAGCGGGATGAAGATGCCGGGCGTCGCCGGACCATCGTGGATCCGGCGGATCGAGTCGGCGACGCGGCGCACCGTCTCGATCCGGTGGACCGCCTCGTCGGTGATCCGGACGCCCTCGATGAAGCGGGTGACCAGATGGCCCTCGGGCCGGATGAACGCGACGACCTCCGGGCCGACCCCGACCCCGGCCGCGGCCACGGTCGCAGCGTGCTCCACCTCGCGGCTGATCCCGAGCAGGTGCGTGTCCCGGCCGCCGAGCCGGAT
>JAKAHU010000072.1 GCA_021825385.1 Chloroflexota bacterium
CGTCGCCGCGAGAAACAGTCGTCTGATGATAGCTGAAGCCCTCCCCGAAGTCCGCGAGTCTCCCGCCTTGACGGTGGTGGCGAGTCGGAGTCGCCCGCTGAAGCCTCTCACCCTGCCCCACTTCCGGGCATGGTCGCGCGACCTGATCCTCGATACAGGGCTGCCGTTTGCCCTGGAACCGTTCCAGGCCCTGCTCGTCGCCGATATCCTCGCCCGGGCGAAGGACGGCACGCCGCTCTACTCGGAGATCTGGGACATCCTCCCCGAGGGCAACGGCAAGACGACGCTGATCGCCATCGTCTGTCTCTACGTCGCCGAATTCCGGCCGTTCGCCGCGATCAAGGTTGGCGCCTCGTCGCGCGACCAGGCCAACATCCTGTACGGCCAAGCCGAGGGAATCGTCCTCCGCACGCCCCGGCTGTATGAGCTGGTGACCAGCCCCATCCAGCTCGCGAAGGGCAAGCGCAAGACGGAGGTCCCGCGCTTCCAGTGCCTCGAGGGCTACCGCCGGATCAACCACTTCGCCGGCGGGCGCATCCAGATCTACGCCGCCGACGAGAACACCGGAGATGGCGTGATCCCCGACCTCTGCATCATCGACGAGCCGCACCGCCAGGCGAACCTCGGGCTCTACCGAACGTGGTCGGGGAAGCTCAGCAAGCGCAACGGCCAGATCGTCGCCATCAGCACCCGCGGCGAGCCGCGGACCGACTTCGAACAGACGCTCGAGCGGATCAAGCGCCAGGCTACGCGGTCCTCGACTCGGAGTGCCTTCACGCGGTACGAGGGCCCGGGCATCGTCCTCCATGAATGGGCGCTCGCCGTGGACGCGGACCCCGCCGACTTCCGGGCCGTGAAGGCCGCCAACCCGTTCTCCGGGATCTCGATCCGGAGCCTCCGCGCCAAGCACGCCCGCCCCACTATGACGCTCCATCACTGGCTGCGGTTCGTGTGCAATCGGCCGACGCGCGCAGCGTCCGCAGGTGTCGCCGAGGCCGACTGGAAGGCCCGCGCAGCTCCTGAGCCCATCCCCGAGGGCGTCCCCGTGTGGCTGGGCCTCGACGTGGCGTGGAAGTGGGACACGACGAGCGCCGTGCCACTATGGGAACGCGACCCACACTATCGCCAGCTGGGCGAGGCCTTGATCTGTGTCCCGCCGCGTGACGGCAGCTCGCTCGACAGCCACGAAGTCGAGCGCGGACTCCTGCGCATCCACCGGCGGAACCCGGTGCATACCGTGGTCATGGACATGAGCCGGGCCGAGCAGCTTGCCCAGTGGATCCGCGAGACGCTGGGGGCCGAGGTCATCGATCGCAGCCAGTCGAACGGCGCCGCGGCGCACGACTATGAGCGCTTCACGGCCGGGCTCCGCTCGGGCGAGCTCTGGCACTCGGGAGATCCCGAACTCACGGGCCACGTGATGAACGCGGTCGTCAAGATCCTGCCGCTCGGCGATGGGCGCTTCGATCGCCCGAACGATGGCCGTGACAGCCCCGATCAGGAACGCCGAGTGATCGATGCCCTGACGGCCGCGGCGATGGCAAACAGCGCGGCCGTCGACCACGTTCCGGACCCCCCCCGCTCGCCGAGGTTCATCGAGCTGTGAAGCGCGTGACCGTCGCCCTGCGCCGCATGGTGGCCGCCGTCGCTGGCGCGGTGGGTCTCGAGGGCACATTCCTCCTGGTCGGAACCGGGCTGCTCGCGGCTGGTTCAGCCCATCTCTCCCCCGCCGGCCCGCTCTTCGTGGTCGGCGGGATGTGCGTTCTCATCGCGCTGGCGCTCGTCGTGCCGGATCGGAGGCGGTGATGGGACTGATCGCCCAGCGGTTCGCCGAGGCCGCCGAGATCCGCGCGGCAAGCGTGGCGGATTGGCTCAACGACGACGAGGACGACGGCATGCGCACGCCGTCCGGCGTCCGGGTCAACCGGGCCGTGGCGCTCGGCCTCACAACCGTCTGGCGATGCGTCGACCTCCTGTCGTCCGCCGTCTCGATGGCGCCCGTGGACATCACGCTCAAGGCCGGCGGAAAGTCGTTCCCTGCCTACGGCAAGCCGTCGTGGCTCAAGTTGCCGAATCCCGCCGACCCGAATTACAACGGCTCCGACTATTTCGGCGAGGCCTCTCTCTCGATGCTCCTGGAGGGCAACTACTTCGCGTTCGCCTTCCCCTACGTGTTCGACCCGCAGATCATCAAGCTCCTGGACCCCGCGCGGGTGGATGTCCTCCCCGGCCCCCACTACCGCGTGCGCAATGAGCGCGGCGAGGTCGTCGGCGAGGCTGGGCCGATGGAGATGCTCCATGGCTGGTGGCTGAAGTTCCCCGGCGCGCTCCGCGGCATCAGCCCGCTTGAGGCCCTCCGCCGCGGCATCGGAGCGGCCGTCGCCGCGGAGGACTTCGGCGCCCGGTTCTTCGGGCAGGGCGCGACGCTGTCGTTCGGCGTCGAGGTCCCCTACGCGCTCGAGGATGAGAGCAAGGTCAAGGCGCTGCGCGAGAGCCTGCGGGCCAAGTACGTCGGCTCGCGAAACTCGCACGCCATCGGCATCCTCTCAGACGGGGCGAAGTTCGTGCCCAACCTCTCGCCGACGCCGGAGCAGGCGCAGATGCTCGCCACCCGGAAGTTCTCGGTCGAGGACCTCTGCCGGCCCTACGGCGTTCCCCCCTCGATGGCCGGAAGCCAGGAGCCGGGCGCCGCGTCCTATGCCAGCGGAGCGGTGTGGGATATGCAGTTCAAGCAGCGCGCCGTCCAGCCCCTCGCGACCCGGATCGAGCGTCGACACGAGCGGCTCCTGGAGGTCCCGCCGAGTATCACGGACCCCGACGCCGAGATGCAGATGCGCTTCAACCTCGACGCCATCGCCCGAGCTGACCTCCTGACGCGGATGCAAGCGCACGGCGAGGCGGTGTCCAAGGGCATCCTGACGCCGAACGAGACACGAGCCCTGGAGGATCGCGCGCCGCTGGCGGGCGGTGATCAGCTCTACATGCAGCAGCAGATGGTCCCCATCAACCAGCTTGGCCTGGCATCCCCCGCCGCACCTGCGGCCCGCAGCACGGAGGCGGCAGCCTGACATGGACGACCAGCGCGCGGTGTGGGACACCGCCTACATCGATGACCTGCCCGACTCGGCGTTTCTCCACATCGAGCCCGGGGGCACGAAGGACGAGCAGGGCAAGACGGTTCCGCGCTCGCTCCGTCATTTCCCGGTTCGCGACGCGTCCGGCGCGGTGGACATGCCCCACCTGCGCAACGCCATGAGCCGAATCCCGCAGTCCGACCTCCCCCAGGCGACGAAGGACCGCGCGATGGCGAAGGCGCAGCGGATGATGGACGAGATGAGCCGCTCGAGCCCGGATTCGGAATACGAGGTCCGCGGCACCGACCTGTGGCCGGACGCGGCGCTGGAGTTCCGGGCGACCGGCGACGGCCTGACGCTGGAGGGCTATGCGGCGGTATTCGACACGCCGTCCGTTCCGATCCCGGGCGGCCCGCGCGGCGCCTTCACGGAGACGATCCGCAGCGGCGCGTTCAGCCGGACGCTCACACGAAACCCCGACGTGACGCTCCGCTATCAGCACAACCTGACCACCCTCCCACTGGCACGAACCCGCTCGGGGACGCTCCAACTCTCCGAGACGTCGCGCGGCCTGTGGGTCCACGCGAGCCTGCCCGACAACGAGATCGGCCGCCCCGTCCGCGATGCCGTCAGGCGTGGCGACATCAGCGGCATGAGCTTCCGCTTCCGCGTGCCGTCCAAGGCGGGCGAGAAGTGGTCGAGCGACTACAGCCAGCGCGATCTGATCGAGGTGGCGCTGGGGGCCGAGGTCTCCGTCGTCGACTTCCCGGCCTATCCCGATACCACCGTCGCCGTCCGCCACCTCGCCGAGACAGCGGACGTGCCGGTGGACGCCCTCGCAGCGGCGTTCGATGTCCTCCGCGAGCCGGATGCGCGGCTCACCAGCGAACAGCGCGACCTCCTCTATGCCGCAGTCGCGGCGAAGACCGATGCCCCATTCGTGGGGCCGAGACTGGCTAAGGCACGGGAGCGGCTCGCCGCCCTCGTTTCGTAGCACAACCAAGTACAGCCCACCGCCACACCTCGCCGTCAACCTTCGCTCCCCCAGGCGTGGGAGCACGCGGGATCACCGACGGCACGTCAAGGGCCGGGCTCCGCAGATAGGAGCACGACTCAGATGGACAACACCGTCTACATCCAGCGCGAAGTGGACGCCCGCGCGAAGGACGAGGCCGACGCCCGCGCGATCCTCGACGCCGCAGCCGCGGAGACCCGTGACATGACGGCCGAGGAAGAGGAGCGGTTCGACCGCTTCATCGCCTCGTCCGAGATCCGCAAGGCGCGGATCGAGAAGCTCCAGAAGATGGACGCGGACTCCACGGGGCTCGCCGACGCCCTCCGCGACCGGATCGGCGACGTCGACGACAAGGACTCGGGCGCCGCTGGCGGCGAGGCCCGGGGTGACGACCAGCGGATCGTCGCTGCGGTCATGGAGCAGATCCGCGTCCACCAGCACGGCGGCGACAAGCGCGAGATCAACCTCGATCTCCCGTTCGACGAGGAGCGGATCAGCAAGGTTCGCGAGGAGGTCCGCGCGATCGCGGACTTCTCGACCGGGACGTCGCTCTACATGAGCGACTTCACCACCCGCGTCGCGGTCTACGAGCGGACGATGAGTCCCTGGTTGAACCTCGCCGAGGTCATCACGGCCGACAACGGCCGCCCGCTCGTCCTGCCGAACCTCTCGGCGGACGTCACCGGCTACTCGCCCGGCGAGGGCACGGCGATCACCGAGTCCACCCCGACGATGGGCACGGCGACCGCCACGCCGGTGAGCTACAAGGCGCTGGCCTACGTCTCGATGGAGGCGGAGGAGGACGAGGTCGTCGGGCTCATGGGCCTGATCTCCAAGTCGCAGGGCCGCTCGCTCGGCCTTCAGTTCGGCTCCGCATCGACGACCGCGATCCTCGCCGCCGCAACGAACGGCGGCACGGCGACCGGCCTGTCGGGCGGCGGCACGGCGACGTTCGTGGGGTACGAGGACCTCCTCGACCTCAAGTACGGCCGCGCCGCGCCGTACCGCCTCACGGGCGTCTGGGTCATGTCGAACGGCATGATCAAGAAGGCCAGGAAGTTCACCGACAAGAACGGCCAGTACCTCTGGCAGCCCGCGATCTCCGCGGGCGAGCCGGACCGCTTCGACGGCCAGCCGGTGTACGAGGACCCGTACCTCGCCGCGCCGGCCTCCGCCACGAAGAGCGTCCTCTACGGGGATGCCTCGGCGTGGACGATCAAGCAGCGCCCGCTGCGGGTGGCTGTCTCCACCGACTATCGGTTCAACACCGATGAGGTCGCGATCAAGTCCGTCCTCCGGGCGGGCGGTGCGCTCGCCGACGCGGCGGCGCTCGCCTTCCTCGTGTCGGCGAACACGTAAGCCATCAGATGAGCCGGGGCGGACTGGCCGACACCTTCCGCCCCGGCCGCCACCTCTGTCGGGAGGTCACGTGAAGATCCTGTGGATCTCAAACGCACCGTGGGCACCGTCCGGCTATGGCAGTCAGACGCGGCAGGTCGGCCTGCGCATCGCCGCGGCCGGACACGAGATCGAGTTTTCGGCCAACGACGGCTCCCGCGGAGATCGCGACTGGAACGGCCTGCTCGTGCGGGGCTCAGGATCGGACCGCTTCTCGCGGGACTCGGTCCGCGAGGATCTCGACCGCTCCGGTGCCGACTGGGTCATCAGCCTCTACGACGCGTGGGTCTACACAGAGCAGGGGCGGGACCCCTTCGCCGGCCTGCCACGGGTCACCGGCTGGGTGCCGGTCGACCACTTCCCCACGCCGCTCGCGCTCCACGGCTGGCTCGAGGAGCACGGCGCAATCGCCATGAGCGAGTTCGGCCACCGCTGCCTGCGTGACACGTCGGAGGGCTTCGCCAAGTCGGGCCGCCGGGCGTTCCCTGTGTCCTACGCGCCGCACGCCGTGGACGATGTGTTCGCCCCCGTCGAGTCGCGGTTCCGCGAGCAGATCGATGTCCCCGAGGATGCCTACCTCGTGGGGATCGTCGCCGCGAATTACGGCACCCGGATCTATGACCGCAAGGGTTTCGCGGACATGGCCCACGCGATGGCCCTCTTCATGGAAACGCACCGCGACGCCTACCTCTACGTCCACACGCTGCAGCAGACGTTCGACGGCATCGATCTCCCGATGCTGTTCGCCTTCAAGGGCGTGGACGCGCACCGCCTCCGGTGGGCTGATCAGTACGCGGTCAAGAAGCTCACCGTATCCGACGAGCAGATGGCCCACATCTACTCGTCGCTCGACGTGCTCCTGGCGACCTCGCGCGGCGAGGGATTCGGCTTGCCGGTCATCGAGGCTCAAGCGTGCGGCACGCCGGTCATCGCGTCGAACTGGACGGCCCAGGCGGAGCTTGTGGGTGAGGTGTGGAGCGAGGGCCGCGCCGGCTTCCAGCGGCATCCCTCGGGCTGGCTCGTGGCGGTGGATCCTGACTGGGACCCGCGGCAGGGCGCCGACTTCGCGAAACCTCTGATCGGCAGCATCACGAGGGCCCTCAACGAGGCATATGAGCGCCGCGGCGACGTCGCCATCTCCGAGGCCGCGATCGCCAAGGCCGCGGGCTACCGCGCCGATGCCGTGTTCGACCGCTACTGGCGTCCGATCCTCGCCGGGATGGAGGCCGAGTTGCGCACCCCGAACCGCGAGGATCGGCGGGCGGCGAAACGGGCCGCGGCCCAGGCCAATCGCCAGCGGCGCCAGTTGAGGGCCGTCGGGTGAGAGCGGTCGTGACCGGCGGCGCAGGCTTCATCGGATCCCACCTCGTTGACCGGCTCGTGCGAACCGGCTGGGAGGTCCTCGCCGTGGACGACCTCTCCGGCGGACGCAATCCCGTGCCGCCCGGCGTCGAGCTGCACCACTCCACGGTGCAGGCAGCGGTGCCGCCCGGTGTGCCCCTCGACGCCGTCTTCCACTTGGCGGGCAAGGTCGGTCCCGTGGGCGTGCTGCGCTGGGCCGGGCAGATCGTGAAGGACACCGTCGACGCGGCGGCGGCCGCCGGCGAGTGGGCGCTGCGGGCCGGCTGCCCGCTGATCGACGTGAGTACGTCGGAGGTCTACGGCGACCCCACGGGGCCGAACAGCGAGGCGTCCCCGCGGGTGTTCCAGCCGGGCACGTCCGCGCGCATGGAGTACGCGGTCGGGAAGCTCGCCGCCGAGACGATGCTCTTCAACACAGATGGGCTGGATGTGCGGGTCGTCCGCCCTTTCAACGTCACGGGCCCACGTCAGCTCGTGGACGGTGGATTTGTCCTCCCGCGGTTCGTCCGGCAAGCGCTCGCCGGCGTGCCCCTGACGGTCTACCAGCCGGGCTCGCAGCGACGCGCCTTCACGCACGTCGCGGACATCGTCGACGGCATCCTCGCCGTCTACCAGCGCGGCAGGTCCGGCGAGGCCTACAACCTCGGACGTGCTGAGAACGCCTGCACCATCCGCGAGCTCGCCGACGAGGTCCTCGCCGCGACCGGCTCGCGTTCCCGCGTGTCCATCGTCGATCCCTGCGACCTCCACGGGGCCGGCTTTCGCGAGGCGGCCGACAAGGTCCCCGACGCCACGAAGGCCCGGCGCGAGCTGGGCTGGGCGCCGCGCTGGGACCGGGCGGCCATCGTGGTCGACGTCGTCGGCTATTGGCAGCGGAGCGCCGCGGCGTGAACGATCTCGCGGAATGGGCGCGGCGCTACGTCGACATGGTTCCCCACGTCTCCACGCTCACCCGGCTGGCCGGTGATGCACGATCCGTCGTGGAGTGTGGGGTCCGTGGGGGCGTCTCCACCTGGGCGATCCTCGACGGCCTACCGCCTGATGGCCGCCTCCTCTCGATCGATATCGATCCTGACGTGCCCGAGATGGTCCCGCCTCGCGTCCGCGATGATCCGCGCTGGACGCTCCTGACGGCGGACGACCGCAAGGTGGAGTGGCCCGTGGCCGACCTCGTGTTCATCGACACGAGCCACGAGCACCAGCACACGGCGGACGAACTGCTGGCGGCGTGGCGGGCCGGGGCGCGCACGATCGCACTTCACGACTACATGCTGCCGGCCGTGGAGGACGCCGTGTGCGTCTTTGTGCGGCGCTGCGGGTGGTCGCTGGAGGTCGAACCTTCGGAATGGGGCCTGGCGGTGCTGCGATGCCCGTGATCGGCGTTCCCGTGATCGCCCGCCCGGACCTCTTGGTCCGCCTCCTCGATTCGATCGACGAGCCAACGTGGGAGGTCATGATCATCGACAACAGCGACGGCCAGGAGATTGCCGAGGCGTGCGCGAGATCTGACGCCACGCTCGTCGTCCCCGGCGCGAATCTCGGCGTCGCCGCGTCGTGGAACCACGTCATTTGCACCCGCCCGAGCGAGCCGTGGTGGGCGTTTGCCAACGCCGACACGGAGCTCGGGCGCGGAGATCTCCGGCGCCTCGCCGACGAGATGGCGAAGGGCGGCCCCCGGTGGGTCGGAATGAACGGCGACTGGCGGCTGATGGGCCTCTCCACGGAGGCAGTCGAGGCGGTCGGCCTGTTCGATGAGAACTTCCACCCGATCTATTGCGAGGACGCGGATTACGAGTACCGCTGCCGCCTCGCCGGCGTTCCCGCCTACTCGATCGAGGGCGCGGCGAAGCACACGGGCTCGGCGGTCATCAGGAGCGAGGCGCGCTATGGCGAGGCCAACGGTCGGACCTATCCGGCGAACGTCGCGTACTTCGAAGCCAAGTGGGGCGGGCCGCTCCGGGGCGGAGAACGCTTCGATCGACCATTCGACGATCCCGGACGTGGCATCCGCGACTGGACTTTGGACCTGTCCCGTCTGCGGCTGCAGGCGTGGTGAGGGCGAGACGACGATGCTGCCGCTCGACGAGGGCGAGGCCCGATGATCCTCTGCGGCTGGTGCGGCCGGGCGACGCCGGATGGCGAGCGATGCGCCATGTGTCATCACGACGACCCGACCCGTCCCTACGTCCAGCGGCGAGCCGAGGTCCCGCACGTGGAGGTGCCCCACGATGGGCGTCCGGCCCTCTCGCGGCAGGACGTGGCGCGGCGGCTCACCGCCGCCCGGACGACGCTCCGCGGGGCCGGCCGCCGTGTGACCGTGGAGGCCCTCGCCGAAGTGCTCGAGGTGTCCCCGCGCACCGTCCGCCGCTGGCGCGAGATGGCCGGATGATGGCCGCTTTCCGCGCTGTTTCCGCCGCCCCCGCCCGCCCGAGGATGCTGCCATGACCGCCACCGCCATCGGCGCCTACGCGACTGCGGCCCTCCTCAAGGCCCGGATCGCCATCAGCGACACGACCGACGACACGGTCCTCACGTCGATCTGCGACGAGATCAACCAGTACGTCGAGTCCAAGACGCACCGCGTCCTCGCGCCGATCGCCTCGACGACCTACCTGTACGACGGCAACGGGGGAGACACCCTCTACCTGCCGTTCCCCGTGGACAAGACGCCGATCGGCGGCATCCGGGCCCTGACGCTCGTCGAGGTGGCGGCGTATACCGCGGCCGCGTTCGAGACGCTGGCCTCCACGCAATACTTCTTGCGCAGCCGCGCCTCGATCACGGGACCGTTCGAATGGCTCCACTTCACGGATCGCCCGACGGGTACCTACACCCGCTGGCCCCGCGGCTATGCGACCGTCCGCCTAACCGGCACCGCCGGGTGGGACGCGATCCCAGACGACATCGCGGAACTCGCCCTCACCGCCGCGACGAAAGCCTGGCACGCGGTGGAGTCAGGCCAGACAGACATCGTCGGGACCGACGAGATGGGGCGCCCGCTCGTGAGCCGGTTCTTTTCGGCACGCGACATGGAGACGCTGCGCCGCTACGGGACGGGGCTGCCCGGATGACGAGCCCGGTCATCGACTTCTCGGCGATCTGCACCGCGCTCGCAGCCCGGTTCCTCGCCGCCGCTATCGGCACACCCTCGGGCGCCTCGGCGATGCGAGCGAGTTATGCCAAGCCGCCGAAGGCCGTGCCCGCGACCCCCGCCCACCTGCTCGAGATGCAGGACGGAACGGTCATCGCCAGCCCGGGGCAGTGGAAGCACGAGATGCGAATCGACGGCGTGTTCCTGCTCGCAAAGCGGCCCGCCGATCCCGAGCGCGTCGAGGCGCAGCGCCATCTCTGGCTGCCCTATCTCCTCCATGCCTGTGTCGATCAGATGAAGCTCGGGCTCGGCAGCGCGACCGGCTATAGCGTGGACAAAGCCATCCCGACCGGGTGGGAGTGGACCGAGTACGCCGTCGCGGGCGACGGGTACGACGCGATCACCGTGCACTGGACGGTCTACGTGACCGAGAACGTGAGCCTGACGCCATGAGACCGCGAGCCCTTGTCGTTCCGGCTGGCGGGATCATCAGGCTTTCCGTCGAGGGCCTTCCCGAGGTCCAGCGCCTGTTCGCGAAGTTGGGCGACACGGCCGAGTTCGAAAAGGTGCTGCTCAAGGCGACCGATTCCGCGGCGCGTACCGTCATCAGGTCCGCCGTCTTCGCCGAGATGCCCCCTGCCCGCCGACCCGGCTCGAGAGCCGCCACCCGCGGGGATCTTCGCCGTTCGGTGTGGGTCCACCGGGCCAGACGCAAGCGCGGCTCCGTCGGGACGCTGGTCACGAACAAGCGTCGCATCGCCTTCTGGTGGCCGATGGTCATCGGCGGCTCGCGCCCTCACCGCATCCGCTTCCCCAATCAGGTCGCTGCGGGCGTGTCTCGCAGCAACCTCAAGAGTGGCGCCGTCGGCGGCGGGAGCATCCAGCATCCCGGCCACGGCGCGAACGATTTCCTGTCGCGAGCGTTCGCGAAGAGTGAGGCGCCGGCGCTCGCGAAGATCGATGCGGTGATCGGCCGCTACCTGGATCGTCTAGCGCGGGAGTAGCGAACATGAGCGACAGCGCCTACAACATCGTCGCCCTCGGGCGACAAGCCAGCCTCGCGACAGCGGTCGCCGCGTCGACCGTGTTCCCGGTGGATGCCGGGTTCCTCGGGTTCGAGCTCGACCGCGCGACGGAGAGTCCGGACGAGGATTTCGGCATCGCCAGTCGCGAGTACCCCGGGCGCGAGTCGCACGGCGTCCGCTGGGCCACGGCCAGCCTTCCCTTCGTGGCCCGCTTCCAGGACATCATGCACCCCCTCGAGATGCACGTCGACACGATCGGCACCCCAAGCGGCACCGCCTCCCCCTACTCGTGGGCCTACGCCTTCGACGAGTCGGGCGCGGCCATGGAGACGGCCCTCAAGCCGTACACGGTCGAATACGGCGTCGACACCTCGACACAGGACGAGTGGCGGGCCTACGGCGTCTTGGCCGACACGCTTGATCTCGGGTTCGATGCCCTCTCGGCGCCCGGCAACTCCATGTGGAGGGGCTCGCTCGGGCTCGTCGCCATCGCGCGTGAGGCGAACGCACTCACCGGCACTGCCACGCCGCCCGCCACGCTGGAGACGATGGAGGGGCACCTCACGACGCTGGCCGAAGGCGCCACCTCGACGGCCTTTGCGTCGCTCGCGGCCCTCACCGGCAGCCTCAAGCAGTTCAGGCTCACCTCGACGCTCGGGTTGAAGGGCCGGGCCTACGGCGGGGCTTCGGACCTCGCCACGACGATCGGCCGCGGCGAGAAGGCGGGCGCGACATTCGTTGCCCTGGTCGGCATCTCAGCGACGGCCAAGACGGACATCCATGACATCTACAACGTGGCGGGCTCGGTCGCCTCGGAGCGCCGCTGGCGACTCACGATCGGCGGTACCGGGACGAATTCCATGACGATCGATGCCCGGGTGCGCTTCCGCAGCGCGGACGTCGGCGAACACGAGGGCGAGCGGCTCTACGCGGTGTCGGGTGTGTGGGTCTATGACTCGACGCTCGCGGCGCGCGGCAAGTTCACGCTCGCCAACAGCATCGCGACGCTCCCGTGAGCCGCTTTGCGGATCAGTCCGCGACGGAGGTCGTCGTCATCGGGGTGTGTCAGTGCCCGGGCACGCCTCATGAGCGGGATGAAGCGACCGTGCGCCGGCAGCTCAGTGGCTCTGCCCTCGCCCGGATCGGCAGGGCGGAATTGGAGGGGGCAGTCAGGCTCGACCCGATGGCCGCCTATCGCCAGGTGATCCTCGAGTCGGTCGTCTCATGGAATCTCCTAGCTCTCGGCCCGGCGGGGAAGGAACGGCCGATCGTTGCCGTGCCGATCACACCGGCGACGGTTGCTGAACTCGACAGCGATACGCTCACGACGCTGGCAACAGCGATCGATGCCCTGGTCGCAGCGGAGGGCCAACTCCCAAACGCCTCCGGCGCTCCCTCAGCGGAATCGTCACCAGGGAGCGCATCCCATCGCCGGACTCGGACCCCGAAGCATGGGACGTGATGACGGCATTGACGACCGGATGGACTCCAGACGTCTTGGCCGAACTGCCGGATCGGTTTCGTCGGGCATGTCACTGGGTGCTCCACGCGCAGGCCATCGTCGGGTCTGACGGCTTGCCGTCGATTACCGTCCCACGGGACGCCTCGCTCGACGAGCGGGCGGCAGCACTGAGGGCGACGGTCGAGATCGCACAGCTTCGCCGGCTCCTCTATCCCGAAGACTCCGGGGGCGACGATGGCTGAGCGGAAGCTTTCGATCCTCGTCCAGGCGATCGGCGCTGCGAAGACGGCCAAGGACCTCAAGGGCGTCGACCGGGCGATCAGCAGCATCGGGGCGCGGGCCGGTAGGGGGTTCCGCACCGCCGCCGACAACCTGCAGCGGTTTGGCGTGGTGGCCGCCGGTGTTGCTGCGGCGGGGCTCGTCGCGGCCGTGAAGGTCGCGGCGGATTTCGAGAGTCAACTCAACACGATCAATACGATTGCGCGCGCCACGCCAGAGGGGCTCAAGGCGATCGGGGACCAGATCCGATCCATCGCGCGCGAGACGGGCACACCCCTCGAGCAGCTCACGCAGGGTTACTACGATCTTCTGTCGGCGGGCATCAAGGCCGCCGACGCGCCGAAGGTCCTGGCCGAGGCGAACAAGCTCGCCATCGGCGGCCTCGCATCAGCGGCCGAGACGGTCGACCTCCTGACCACGGCCATCAACGTCTACGGCGGCGATGCCTCGAAGGCCGCGCGATTCACGGACGAGTTTGCGAAGGCGATCGAGCGCGGCAAGGTGACGGCCGCCGAATTGGCTGGCTCCTACGCGATGGTCGCCCCGCTCGCCAAGAGCCTCGGCATCGAGAACAAGGAGCTGGCGGCCGGATATGCGCGCCTGACCGCTGCCGGGACCCCCGCCGCGGAGGCGGCGACTCAGATGGCGTCGGCCATGACTGCGCTGCTGAAGAAGACACCCGACCTTGCGAAGCTCGAGAGGTCGACCCGCAAGAACTATGCCGCCATCGCCGGGGCGCAGGGATTCAACGCCGCACTGGAGCAGATGCAGGTCGACGCGAACAAGGCCGGGATCGACCTCGTAAAACTGGTGGGTCGCAAGGAAGCCCTCCTCTACATCTTGCAGACAACAGGCCCCAACCTCAAGGCCTACAACGCGGATCTCGCGGCGATGGGCGACGCGGCCGGGACGGCGGCGGGCCAGATGGCCGAGCGGCAGAAGGGCCTCAATTTCCAGCTCTCGCGCCTGAAGGCGTTGGCGCTCGATGCCGGGATCACGGTTGGATCGAAGCTCCTGCCGAAACTCACTCCGCTCGTCGAGCGCGCAGTCAAATTCCTTAATGAGCACCAGCCCGATCTCGATCGGTTCGCCGACGCGCTCGCCGGCGCATTCGACAAGGCCGGGACGTTCGCCGAGCGGATCCCCTGGGGGCAGATCGGCGCGGGGCTCCAGATCGCGGCGGATTGGGCCGGCAAGCTTATGGGCGTGTTCGCGAACTTGCCACCCGAGGTGCAGACCACGCTCATCGCCCTGGCTGGACTCAACAAGCTCTCCGGTGGCGCGATCTCGGGCATCGTCGGCGAGCTCGGCAAGGGGCTCATCAAGGGCGTCCTCGGGATGAATGCGGGGGTCGTGAACGCCCGGGCCGCGGTGGTCAATGTCGCGGGCGGGAGCGGGGTCGGCGGCGGTGCCGTCGGTGGGGCATCCAAGCTGTTCATCGCCGGAACAGCGGCAGCCGGCCTGGGTCTCGCGGCGGCGATGAACGCGATCTGGAACGACGACATCATGCCGGGGCTGCAGGCGCAGGCCGACAAGAACATCGACGCCGCGGGGAACCTCCTCAAGACGGGCGGCATGGCCGACCTCGAGCGGTCGCTGCGCGGCCTGGAGGAGATGCCGGATCGGCTCGATCCCCTCCAGAGGGGTCT
>JAKAHU010000073.1 GCA_021825385.1 Chloroflexota bacterium
CCGATCTGGATGTCGCGAGCGACACGCCGATCTCCATCGCCGTTCGACAGTGTGTTGCGTGTGGGCTCGTGCAGGCAACGAGCGAACCCGTGCCGAACTGGCAGCATGTGATCCGCGCGAGTGGCTACTCGCCCACAATGAGAGAAGTTCGACAGCGACAGTTCAGCGCTCTCCTGGCAATGGCCGATCGACGTGAGCTTCGTGTTCTGGAGGCGGGCAGCGGACCCGGCGACAATCTCCCGATCCTTGCCAAATGTGGGGTGTCAGCCTTCGGCGTCGAAGCCTCGGCTACCAACGTGGAGGAATGCCTCGCGCGCGGCCTTGTTGTGGAGCTCGGCTACCCGACGCAGGGGCGAGCTCTCCGGCATGGCCCGTTCGACGCCTTCATCTCGACGAATGTGCTCGAACACGCGGTCGACCCTCGGGACTTCCTCGCCGGCGTCCGCGCGAATCTTCTCCCAGGCGCCATTGGAATCGTCGAGGTGCCGAGTCTCGAGCGGATGATCGAGGGCGAGCGGGCATACGACGTGATCGCTGACCACCTCTCCTACTTCACCGCCGAGACTCTCCGGCTCGCGCTTGAGCTGTCAGGCTTCGAGGTGATCGAGGTCAGCCGTGAGTGGTGGCCGGACGATCTCTCGGCGACCGTCCGCGTTCGGGAACCGATCGTGTTTGATGGCGGTCAGGCCGCCCTCGATCGAACGGTGGCCGCCGTGCGGGGCTTCCTGGACAGGAACGCAGGGAGTGGCCCACTGGCGGTCTGGGGCGCGAGCCACCAGGCCCTCACGCTCCTCTCGCTCGCGCGAGCGACAGACGCCGCGTATGTAGTCGACTCAGCCCCGTTCAAGCAG
Source organism: Chloroflexota bacterium (assembly GCA_021825385.1). Lineage (GTDB taxonomy): Bacteria > Chloroflexota > Limnocylindria > Limnocylindrales > CSP1-4 > JAKAHU01. The sequence goes on from JAKAHU010000073.1 coordinate 852, forward strand.
GGTCGATTGACGCCGGCCACCCATCTCCGGGTTGTCGCCCCGTCACATCTCGCCAAGGAACCTCCCGGTGCGGTTCTGGTCATGGCCGCGGGATACAGCGAAGAGGTCGCCCGCATTCTTCGCACAGATCACGGATACCGCGGACCAATCGGCGTCCTGCGAGATGGTTGGATCGAGGGGGCTCCAATGGATGACTCAGGCTAGGCATGACCCTGTCGCATCCTCTTGCTGCTGACTTGGACGGCGCTCTTGAAGGAGCTGAGGACGACATTCGAGCGATCGCCGGAGGTCGGCTGTTCATTGCCGGCGGCACGGGGTTCGTCGGCACGTGGCTTGCCGAACTGCTGGTCTGGGCCGTCGAGCGCATGGCACTCGACCTGCAGGTCGTGGCCCTGACTCGATCGGCCGACTCTTGGATGCGTCGGCATCCGCGACTCGCCTCGAGCGGTGTCATCACGCCGGTCGAAGGGGATGCCCGCACGTTCGCCTTTCCGGTGGGCGCGTTCGAGATCGTCGTTCTGGGCGCCTCCTCCACGGACCACGCTTGGACAACGGCTCACCCTGAAGTGGTCACGGACACGATCACCAACGGCACGAAACGAGGGTTGGAGTTCGCAGATGCCGCCGGCGCCTCGCGGACCCTGCTACTCAGCAGCGGCGCGGTATACGGGCGCCAGCCTCCAGCCCTGGAGTCCCTCGGCGAGACATACGTCGGAGAGCCCAGCACGGCGGATGCCTACGGCCGTGCGAAGCGCGCTGCCGAGGCCCTTGCACTGACATGGTCGCGCCCGGATCACCCCGCGGTCGTCGCACGGATCTTCAGTGTCTACGGCCCGTACCAGCCGATCGACACACACTTCGCGATCGGCAACTTCATCGCGGATGCTCTCGCTGGGCGACCGGTCACGGTGAGGAGCGACGGGTCACCGGTGCGAAGCTACCTGTACGGGTCTGACCTCGCCGTCGCACTTCTCGCGTGCCTGGCTCGAGGAGCGGGCGCGACCGCCTACAACGTCGGCAGCGCCGACCCCGTCCGATTGGCCGATCTGGCGGTGCACGTCGCCTCGCAGGCTTCGCCGCCCGTCGGGGTGAGGATCTTGGGGCCGCCAGCCGCTGTGGCCGACCGCTACGTGCCCGATGTCCGGAGGATCACGGCCGAGCTGCGGTTCGCGCCACGAGTTGAGCTCGCCGACGGCATACGTCGGACCCTTGCGTTCGCGGCCACAGGCCACCGGAACCCCTGACCTCGGTACCGGGGCCGGACACCATGTCGGGCGATAGAGTAGGGATCAATTGGGCGGGGTACGCCGCCTCGGCCGGGGAGATCGAGTCTTGAGGCTCAGTGACGCCACACCGCTGTTCGTCCTCGAGATGGCGAACAACCACATGGGCAGCCTGGATCACGGGATCAGGATCGTCCACGAGTTCGCAGAGGCGCTGAAGGGGTTCCCATACCACTTCGCGGTCAAGCTGCAGTACCGGCACTTGGACACATTCATCCATCCTGACTTCCGCGGCTCCACCGAGTTCCACTACGTCAAGCGCTTCGAGGAGACACGCCTCACGCCAGAGCAGTTCAAGACGCTCCGCGACGAGATCACCCGCGCCGGTTTCCTCGCCATGTGCACGCCCTTCGACGAGCGGTCGGTGGACCTCATCGAGGCCCACGACTTCGACATCGTCAAGATCGGGAGCTGCTCGTTCACCGACTGGCCGCTCATCGAGCGCGTCGCGCAGGTCGACAAGCCGATCGTCGCCTCGACTGCGGGCGCCACGCTCGACGAGATTGACCGCGTGGCCAGCTTCTTCGAGCACCGCCACAAGGACTTCGCGCTGCTTCACTGCCGGGCGGAGTACCCGGTGGCGACGGATGACCTGCAGCTCAACCAGATCGACCTGCTGCGTCAGCGTTATCCCGGCCGGATCATCGGCTTCTCGACCCACGAGGACCCGGGCAACCTGGTCGCCGTGCGGATGGCGGTGGCCAAGGGCGCGGGGATCCTGGAGAAGCACGTCGGGGTGCCGACGGACACGATCAAGCTCAACGCATACTCGGCCACCCCGGACCAAGTTCGGGCATGGGTCGCGGCCGCAGACGAGACGCTGCGGGCCTGCGGCGTGGTCGGCGAGCGGTACCCCATCAGTGAGCGCGAGCGCGACAGCCTTGTCGGGCTCCGTCGTGGAGTCTTCGCCGGACGCGCCCTGGCCGCCGGAGAAGTTCTGCGCGCGGACGACGTCTTCCTGGCGATCCCCGGCCAGCCAGGGCAGCTGACCGCCAACGACCTGTCGAAGTACACGTCGTACTCGCTGCGCACGGCCGTCCCCGAGCGGGCGCCCGTTATGCTCGCCGATGTGGACGCCCTCGACCATCGCGAGCAGGTGCACGACATCATCGACCAGGTGAAAGGGATCCTCTCGTCCAGCGGCCTCGCGGTGCCGTCCATGGTGGACTTGGAGATCTCGCACCATTACGGCATCGACCGCTTCCCGGCGCACGGCCTCACGATGCTCAACATCGTCAACCGCGAGTACGCGAAGAAGCTGCTGATCCTCCTGCCCGGCCAATGGAACCCGGAGCACTACCACGAGCGCAAGCTGGAGACGTTCCATGTGCTCCACGGCGAGGTTGAGGTAGCGCTGGACGGGCAGTCGGTCTGTCTGCGGACCGGCGATGTCCTCACCATCGAGCGCGGCGCGCGCCACGCCTTCGGCAGTTCGACCGGTGCGGTGATCGAGGAGATCTCGACGACGCATATCGGGTCGGACTCGTTCTACACGGACCCCAGCATCCCGGCCACGGGCGACCGCAAGACGTACGTGACGCATTGGATGGGCTGAAGCCGACCGTCGTCTGGGACGTGGACGACGTGCTCAACGACCTCATGGCCGCCTGGCTCGTGCACGTCTGGGCGCCCGCTCATCCGGACCGGCCCATTGCGCTTGCCGACGTGCGGGCGAACCCGCCGCACCAACTGCTGGGCATCGACCGGGCCGCCTACCACGCCTCCCTCGACGCCTTCCGCCTCGGAGACGGCTACGCGGCGATGGCGCCGAACCCGTCCATCCTCGCCTGGCTCGAAGCGAAGGGCGAGCGCTGCCACCACGTGGCGTTGACGGCCACGGCGTACCGGGCCGCGCCGTCGACCGCGGCCTGGGTGCTGCGCCACTTTGGCAGCTGGATCCGGCAATTCGCGTTCGTGCCCGCGGACCGCCCGGGCGAGGTGTTGCCGCGCTTCGACGCAGACAAGGGCGCCTGGCTGTCACGCCTCCGCGCACCGGCCGTGCTTGTGGACGACGGCCCGGCCAATCTCGCAGCTGCGGCCTCCGCTGGCGCCGGTGCCATACGTTGGCCGCAGCCCTGGAATGGTGGATCCGGGACGCCAGCCGATGCGCTGCGCGAGCTCGACACCTGGCTTGGAGAGCACGGGGCCGCATGAAGCTGTCCGACTACGTGTTTGAGGCGGTTGCCGACGCTGGCGTCCGCCACGTGTTCTTCCTCCCCGGCGGCGGCTCGATGCACCTTGTCGACTCGTTGGGGGGGTGCACGCGGCTCGAGCCCGTCCTCATGCTGCACGAGCAGGCCGCAGCGATTGCCGCCGAGGCGTATGCACGAGTGACCGGCAATCTGGGCGCCCTCCTCGTCACGACGGGTCCGGGCGGCACGAACGCGCTCACCGGCGTCGCGGGAGCGTGGATCGAATCGACCCCGCTGCTGGTGATCTCCGGCCAGGTGAAGCGGGCGGACCTTATGGGCGGGCGGGGCGTCCGGCAGTTCGGGCCGCAGGAGGTGGACATCGTCCGAGTGGCCGCGCCGCTGACCAAGGCGGCTGTCCAGCTCACCCACCCCGGACATGCCCGAGCCGCGGTCGAGGGGCTGCTCCATGCAGCGCGAGAGGGGCGCCCTGGGCCCGTGTGGCTCGACGTGCCGCTCGACGTCCAGGCTGCGCAGATAGATCCAGCCACCCAACCCGCCTTCGCGCGGCCTGCCGCCCCTCGGGTCGACGCCGACGGGATTGCCGCCCGAATCCTCGAGGAGCTGAACGGCGCTCGGCGCCCGGTCATCCTGGCGGGAAACGGCGTTCGGCTCGCCAAGGCGGTCGAGCCGCTGCGCGAGGTCGTGGAGCGGGCTGGCATCCCGCTCCTCACCAGCCGCCGCAACGGCATTGATGTCCTCCCCGCCGACCACCCGCTGTACTTCGGCCGACCGGGATCGATGGCGCCACGGTACGCGAACTGGGCGCTGCAGACCGCCGACCTGATCGTCGTCATCGGCTGCCGGCTCGATCCGGTGCAGGTCGCCTACGACTGGGCTGGCTTCGGCCGCAACGCCCGGAAGGTGATGCTCGACATCGACGAGCACGAGATCGCCAAGATCACGCCTCCAGTGGACGTGCCGTTGGTGGCCGACGCCGGCCCGGTGCTGCGCGCGCTCGCGGCCCGCTTGGCGGCGGACGGTGTGTCGGCGGACGTCGCCGCCGATCGGGCAGCCTGGGCGGAGCGATGCCGCGACTGGAGGGCCCGGTACCCGGTGATCGAGGCGCGCCACCGCGACCTCCCGGACCGGGTTAGCACCTACGTCCTGGCCGAGGCGCTCTCGAGACGCCTGACGGCGCACGACACGGTGGTCATCGGCAGCTCAGGGGCCGCGATCGAGACGTTCATGCTCGCGTACTCAGCGCCGCTCGGGCAGCGGGTGTTCCTCACGGGCGGCCTCGGTGCGATGGGCTTCGGCCTGCCGGCCTCGATCGGGGCCTGCCTCGGGGCCAACCGCGCCCGCACCGTGCTTGTGGACGGCGACGGCGGCTTCCAGCTCAACATCCAGGAGCTGGCGACGCTCCACCGCCTCCGCCTCCCGGTGAAGGTGCTCGTCCTCGACAACCAGGGTTACGCCTCGATCCGGGCCAGTCAGCGCCGACACTTTGGTCGGCTCGTGGGTGCCGACGCGTCCAGCGGGCTGGAGCTGCCGGACGTCATCCGGGTCGCGCAGGCATACGGGCTCCGGACGGCCCGGGTCTCGCGCCACGCCGACCTCGGGCGTGTGCTCGACGAAGTCCTCTCCGGCGACGACCCAGTCATCTGCGTCGTGGACGGCGACCCCGATGAGATCGCCGAGCCGCGCTCAACATCAGAGGTGCTGCCCGACGGTTCAATGAGGTCTCGCCCGCTCGAAGATCTTGCGCCGTTGCTTGACCCCGAAGCACTGGGGAAGGAACTCGAGACATGAGCCCGACCAATTTGGAGGCTCAGGGAATCCCCGCCAGTGTGTTGGTGGTAGGGGGCACGGGTTTCATGGGGTCCCGCCTTGTCCGGACCTTGGGGGCACGCGGCGTCCGGGTGCACCTGACCTATAGGGCCGCAATCCCGACCGGCCATCCATCCCTGACCGACCCGAGCGTCACCGCGGTTAGGTGGCGGGGCGACTTGGAGACGATGACACGACTCCTAGTCGAGAGTCAGCCTGAGGTGATCATCCTGCTGGCGGCCCAAGTGGCCATCGACCACGCGGAACTTGACATCGAGCCACTGATCTCAGCGAATGTTCATCTTCCGATCACTGTGATGGAGGCGGCGAGGAAGGCTGGGATTCGCAACTTCGTGACTGCCGGGACATTCTGGGAGGAGTGGTCAGAGGTCGATTCTTCGCCAGCGAACCTCTACGCGGCCACGAGATCGGCTGCCAAGCAGATGCTTCGCTACTACGCGAGTTCAGGGAGTTGGTCTGCTGCGCACCTCAGAGTCAGCGACCTGTATGGACCCGGCGACAAGCGGTTGAAGTTGTTTCACTTCCTTCGCGATGCTGTCCTGTCAGGTGTACCCCTCGCCATGAGCCCCGGCCAACAGCTGATTGACCTCGTGCATGTCGACGATGCCGCTGAGGCGTTCATCGCGGCCTCTCGACGCATGGTCCGTTCGGACACCGCCGGAATGAACGAGTACGGTGTGTTCGCGAACGACCCACGGACCGTACGGGAGGTCGTGGATGTCTACTCGAGGGTGATTGGGCGGCCAGTCCCCGTGGACTGGGGTGGCCGGCCCTATCGCGCACGCGAGGTCATGATCCCCAGGTTCATCCCGGTTGTGCCCGGCTGGGCCGTTACCTATTCACTCGAGACGGGCTTGCTCGACATGGAATCCGGACCGGGTGGGCTACTTCGCCCGTGAGTGCGCCGTTCGCGAAGGGCACACGTGTGGGCCAATCGAAGTTGACAGTCTGCGTTCCCACTTTCAACCGTGCCCGCCTACTTCAAGCATTGTTGGAGGGGTTCCGCGCCCAACTTGACGGACGAGATGCCACCATCGTCGTCAGCGACAATGCCTCGACTGATGAAACCATCTCGACGCTGTCGATGCTGGCTGCAGCAGGACTTAGGCTGCGATGGGTTCAGTCTGGCGAGAATCTCGGCCCGGACAGGAACTTCCTCCGAGCGGTCGAGTTTGCCGACGCCGAGTTCTGCTGGCTGTTCGGTAGTGACGATCTGCCCGTACCGGGCAGCGTGGACAAGGTGCTGGCCGAACTCGACCGAACCGGCGCCGACGTGCTCCTAATGGGCCGGTACTGGTGCTCATATGAGATGGAGCCGATCCGGCGTGACGCTTTCTTCAAGCCGGACGTGCCAAAGGTGTTCGACACGGCCACGGAGATTGGGCTCGCCCTGTACCTCGAGCAGGCGACGTCGATCTGTTCGCTCTTCAGCTATCTCTCCTCCATCGTCGTGCGCAAAGGTCTCTGGGACGCCGCGGGCTCGGTTGAGCCGTTCGTTGGATCGGCGTACTCACATAGCGCCAAGCTCCTCGCGATCGTGGCCGCCGGGGCGCGGATCGCCTATGTGCCGGGACCGCTCGTGTACTGCCGCGGCGACAACGACCACTTCCTCGAGCACGGTGCATTCAATCGGTGCCGGATCGACTTCGTCGGCTTCGGCCGCCTGATCGACACCTACCTGCCACGTGAGCCGTTCCACGGGCTCGCGCGCCGCGTGCTGCGCAAGGAGTACACGCTCCCAAGGTTGCTCCTCGTCGTGTCGATTGCCTCTGGCGCGGAGTGCCGCGAGCTTCGCGGCTTCCTGCGCGACTTCGACTACCCCGCTTGGACGCGCACTGTCGTCGCGCTCGCGGGTTGGCGCCCCGTGCACGCCGTCTGGCGACGGCTCGCTCCTGCCTTGCGCAGGCTGTGGTGGATGCGCCAGCGACGCAGGTTCTCGGCGGCTGACGGGAGCGCGGCGCCGGCAGCGGACCAGTCGTGAGCTCGGCTGCACCCCGCCCGTCAGGGATCGGCCTCGTAGGATCCGGCTCTCTCACGTTCGTCGGCGTCGCTGGCGCGGCCGCGACCGTCTATGCCCTGCAGGTGGCAATGGGCCGGATGTTGCCGGTTGCCGATTACAGCCTCTATGCGGCCTTGGCCGGAATCTTCAATATGGTGGCCGTCCCGCTCAGCGCTGTGCTGCTTGTGGTCACGCGCGCGGTGGCGCTCGAGGCGGGTCGCAAGGACGCGGGCGGCGCGACGGCAGTTCGCCACCAGGCCGTGCGTGAACTCACCATTGGCGGGACGGCCGTGGTGCTCGTGGGCATCGCGACCAGCGGGTTTCTCGCGACCTCGCTCGGCAGTCCATCGCCGTGGCCGGTGGCGGCCATGTGGGTGGCAGTCGGCGTCAACGTCTCTCTGGCACTCGGGCTCGCGCTGCTGCAGGGTGCGCACCGCTTCGCTCATCTGACAGCGGCAAACCTTGCGTCTGCCGGCGCCCGCCTAATCGCCTGCATCGCGCTGGTCGCGCTCGGTCTCGGTGTGGTTGGTGCCATGGCAGGAATCGCCTTGGCGTGCGCGATCGGCGCGGTCGCCGTGTGGTGGGCCCTCGGCCCGGCATCAGCGTCCGAGCGACCGTTGCGACCAACGCACGGCCTCCTGCTCTCTCGGGGCGCCTTGGTACTGGCTGTCAGCAACCTGGCATTCATCGCCATGTCGCAGTTCGACTATGTCCTCGTCCGGGTCTTCCTCGATCCGGAGCAGGCAAGTCAGTACGCCGCTGGGGCCGTGCTAGCCAAGTCGGTGTTGTGGCTGCCCGTGGGCATCGTCATCGCACTGTTCCCGATGGTGGCATCCGAGGCCGCAGCGAGCCGCCCCATCCGACACCTGCTCCGCCAGGGGCTCCTCATGGCCGCAGTGACTTCTGGCGCTCTAGCGGCGGTGCTGGCTCTCGGCGCCGGGTTCTGGATCCGCCTCCTTTACGGCCCGAGGTTCGATGCCGCCGCCCCGTACCTCGCATGGCTTAGCCTCGCGTACCTCCCGATGGCGATCGTCCTCGTCGTGGACAACCACCAGTTGGCGCTGCACCGGGCCCGTTTCATCCTCGCGTATGCCGGTGTCGCGCTGGCTGAGGTGTTGGCGCTCGCGCTGCCGGGGGCGACCCTCGACCGGCTGGTCGCCGTGATCGTCGCGGGCTCACTCCTGTGCCTCGCGTGGGCGCTCTGGATCGTGGCTGGGCAGCTTCGAGCGGGCACAGATGAGGAAGCTGGGAGTCGCCTCAGTCGAAGTTGATCCGCTCCTTCTCCACCACGTGCGGGCGCTTGTGCACTTGCGTGTGGATCGAGCCGATGTACTCACCCAGGATCCCGACGAAGAACAGCTGCACCGCGCCGAAGAAGTAGACACCGATGACAAGCGGCGCCAGGCCGAGGTTGAAGGTGTTCCACCAGATCAGCTTCAGCGCGAGATACACCAGCGCGATCAGCACGGAGAGGATCGAAAGGCCGAAGCCCACCATTGCCGCGAGCCGTAGCGGCACCTTCGAGTGGCTGGTGATCCCCAGCATGGCGAGGTCGTAAAGCGTGAAGAAGTTGTTCTTCGTCTTGCCCTTGAGGCGCGGCGGCTGGTGGTAGTCGATGACGGCCATCTCGAAGCCGAAATCGCTCACCAGACCACGTGTGTAGGGGTACTGCTCGTCAGTGCCCCGGAACAGCTCGACGACCGCACGATCGTAGAGGCCGAAGCCGGTGAAGTTCTGGACGAGCTCCACGTCGCTTGAGAGCGTCGCGACCAGCCAGTAGTAGAAGCGACGGACCCGTCCCATGAGCCAGGAATCGCGCGTGCCCTGCTTGACGCCGATGACGACCTTGTAGCCCTGCTGCCACTTCCTGACGAACTCCGGGATGAGCTCGGGTGGGTCCTGCAGGTCCGCGACACAGCTCATGATCGCGTCTCCCCGCGCCTCGAGGAACGCGTGGTAGGGCGACCGGATGTGCCCGAAGTTGCGCGTGTTGACGATGACGCGGACGTGCTTGTCCTCGGCCGCGAGTTCTCGAAGGATCTCGACCGTCTTGTCCGCCGACGCGTTGTCGATGAAGAGGTGGTCGTAGTCCATCTCGGGGATGGCCGCCATAGCCTCGCGAACCTGGCGGTGGACCTCGCGGACGTTGCCCTCCTCGTTGAAGCACGGGGTAAGGATGGTCAGCAGCGGCACTGCGGCTCCTTTCGACCGTTGGGCGTCGGCCGCCCCCGGACCGTCACAACAATCGTAGAGCCACCATGGGTCAGTGCGACAGCCCAGTGGTCCGCATGGACGGTGTAGTACCTCCGGTCGAACGCGAACGGCCCTCAGCCCCGTAGACTTCCCGCAATGCCACACGAGTCCCTGACCGTCGTGCTCCCCGCCTTCAACGAGGAGGCGCGCCTCGGCCCCGCCCTCGACGAGCTGTTCGCATGGCTCCACGGGCCCGGCCGCGAGGCGCTGCCCCAAGCGGTGGACGTCGTGGTTGTGGACGACGGCTCGTCGGACGGCACGGCCGCCCTCGTGGGCGCCCGCCCGGAGGCGGCGGCGGGGGAGCTCTCGCTGCTCGCGGTGCCGCACGGCGGCAAGGGGGCGGCCGTCCGGGCGGGGATGCTCTACGCGCAGGGCGACGTGATCGTGTTCGCCGACGCGGACATGGCGACGCCGCCGGACCAGCTGGTGCCGCTGCTGGCGGCGCTCGAGACGGCCGACGCCGCCTACGGCTCGAGGATCCAGCCCGACGGCTCGGACATGCGGGCCTCGCAGCCGCCGTGGCGGCGGGCGCTGGGCAAGGCGTTCCACCTGCTGGCGTCGCTCTGGGTGGTGGGCCCGGTCCAGGACACGCAGTGCGGGTTCAAGGGGTTCCGCCGCGAGGCGGCGCGCGACGTGTTCGCCCGCCAGAAGATCCTGAGCATCGTGTTCGACGTGGAGGTGATCTTCCTGGTCCGCCGCCGCGGCTACACGCACAGTGTGGTCCCCATCCGGTGGACCGACGTCCACGGGTCGCGCATGCACCCCGGCCCGCGCCTGGCGCTCCGGGTGGCCTGGGACCTGTTCCGCACCCCGCTCGTCCACCGCGGTGTCCGGCGCGCCGAGGCCGGCAGCCGCACGGCCTGACCGCGGGGCGCCCGTGGGCAGGCTCGCCGAGGCGCTGGCGCGCTTCCTGCCGCTGTTCGCGGCCGCGGCCGCCGTCGCCTTCCTGGGCGCGACGCTCGCCGTGGCCGGCGACACGCTGGGGTACGACTTCCGGGCGTACTGGGAGGCGGGCTCGCGTCTCCTGGCGGGCCGGCCCGCCTACGACACTTCGTACGCGGCCGCCGGCGGCTTCGGGCTGTTCTATTACCCGCCCACGTTCATCCCGCTGGTGCTGCCGTTCGCGCTGCTGCCGCAGACGTCCGCGGTGTGGATTTGGACCGCGGGACTCATCGCCGCGCTCTTCGGCGGCATCGCGCTCCTGCCGGTCTCCGCCCGGCTGCGCTGGCTGGTGGCGCTCCTGGCCGCGCTCTCGTGGCCGGCGCTGTACGCGGTGAAGCTGGGCCAGGTTGGCCCGATCCTGCTCCTGCTGTTCGCCGCCGGCTGGCGGTGGCTGGAGCGGCCCGGGGCCGTCGGCTGGGCGGGCGGGCTGGGCGCCGCGGTCAAGCTCCAGCCCGGCGTCGTGCTGGCCTGGGCGCTCCTCCGGCGGCGCTGGGCGGACGTCGCGGCCGGCGCGGTCGTGCTGGCGGTCCTGGCCGTCTTGGCCACACTGCTCGCCGGCGCCTCGGCGTGGTCGGACTTCTGGCTGCTCGTCGGGCGGGTCGGCGACCCGATCACCACGCCCCACAACCTCACGGTCGGCGCGGTGGCGTACCAGGCGGGCCTGCCGCGCGACGCCGCGACGGCGCTCCAGTGGGCGTCGATGGCGGCGGTGGTCGTCATCCTCGTGGTGACGGCCCTCCGGCTGCCCGCGGTGCCCGGATACCTCGTGGCGCTCATCGCCAGCCAGCTGCTGTCGCCGATCCTGTGGAACCACTACGCGATCGTGCTGCTGCTCCCGGTGGCGTGGCTGCTGTCGCGGCGGCAGTGGTGGGCGGCGCTCCTGCCCCTGGCAACCGCGATGCCGCTCCTGCTGGTCACCCCTGCGGTCGTGTACCCGCTGGAGTTCTGGGTGGCGCTGGTGGCGGTGGCGGTCGTTGGCCGCAGCAGCGACCCGACCGCTTGAGAGGGCGATGGGCGCGGCTCTGCCCATGGCGTAGCGAGCAGCATTACTGCTATGCTGTATCGCATGAAGACGTACGTCCTCACGATGCAGTCTCGGGGGACCCTCGTGCTGCCCGCGGAGTTGCGCCGCCGGCTCCATCTCGACCAGCCGGACGTCCAGATCAAGCTCGTCGAGCAGGATGACGGGCGGCTCGAGCTGGTCCCGGTCGTGACGGTGCCCGCCGACCAGGCCTGGTTCTGGGCGGAGCGCTGGCAGGCGATGGAGAAGGAGGCCGACGCCGACGTCGCGGCCGGGCGCACGACCGTCGTGGACGGGCTCGACGGCCTGCTCGTCCACCTCGACGGCCTTCGCCCGCAGCAGTGAAGTTCGAGGTAACGAAGAGCTTCGAGGCTGACTGGCGGAGGCTCAGCCCAGGGGAGGCCAAGCTCTTCCGCGATGCCCTTTCAGCCTTCGTCCCCGCCTGCGACCGATATGCCGCGGACCCGACGGCGAAGTGGCCCGCCTCGCTGAGGGTCAGGGATGTCGAGGGGGCACCCGGCGTGTGGGAGATGACGTGGAGCTTCTCCGGCCCGGACGGACGAGCCACCTTCGAGTTCGTGCGGATCGAGGGGACTCTGGGTGTCCGCTGGCGGAGGATCGGCGGACACGCGATCTTCGCTCGGCCGTGACGAGATCCGCGCAGGCGTCCTGACCCCGACCGTCGGTACCATGGGCCGGCTCCCCGGGCCCGGCGCCCGGCTCCACGCAGGCGGGTGACGAGTGCAGCAGGACGAGTCGAGGACGAGGCACGCGGCGGCGGTCGGGATCGGCCTCGTCGTGGTGTCGTTCTTCGTGTTCTGGCTGTCCAACCGGGACTTCTCGGCGGGCCGCGCGGACTTCATGTACCTCGCGGACGCCTTCCTGCACCTGCGCACCTGGATCCCGGTGGGCCTCTCGCCCAACGCGCCGATCGTGGGCGAGAACGACGTCATCGTCCGGGGCGGCCACCTCTTCGTGCCGTTCGCGCCGTTCCCGGCCATCGCGCTCATGCCGCTGGTGGCGGTGATCGGCCCGGTCAACGCGGACCACTGGGAGACGGGCATCAACGCGGCGCTGGCCGCGGCGGTGGTGGGCCTGGCCTACTGGGTGCCGGTGCGGATCGGCGTCCGGGGCGTCGCGGGCCGGCTGTTCCTCGCGATCCTGCTGGGGTTCTCCACCCAGATCTGGTGGGTGACCACCCGGGGCGGCGTGTGGCACACCGGGCACCTGGTGGCCACGATCCTGGTGCTGCTGCTCATCGCCGAGATGTTCGGCCGGCAGCGGGCGCTCCTGATGGGCTTCCTGGTGGGCCTGGGCTTCCTGACCCGTGCGCCGCTGGCGTTCGCCGGGCCGGGGCTCGCGCTCTGGGCGCTGCACCGGTCGGGGGCGCTCGACCGGGGGCTCGCGGCCGTCGAGCGGTGGGCCCGGCTGCCGTGGCGCGACTGGGGCCTGCTGATCGCGGGCTTCGCGCCCAGCCTGGCGCTGTTCTTCCTCTACAACTGGGCCCGCTTCGGCTCGATCACCGAGTCGGGCTACGACCTGGCCACGCTGCCGGCGTGGCTGGACGCGCTGCGCGCGCAGGGCATGTTCTCGCCGGTGCACATCGGCATGAACATGGAGTACCTGTTCTGGAAGCTGCCGCGGTTCACGTCCACCTTCCCGTGGTTCCAGCCCGACGGCCTGGGGATGTCGGTGTTCTTCACCAGCCCGGCGCTGTTCATCGGCCTGCTGGCGCCGTGGCGGGACCGCCGAACGTGGATCCTGCTGGGCACGGCGGTGCTGGTGCTGATCCCCACGCTGCTCTACTACGGGGGCGGCTGGCTCCAGTACGGCTACCGCTACTTCCTGGACTCCATCCCGTTCGTGTGGGCGATGGTGGCGCTGTACGGCGCCCGGCGCGGCGGCTTCCCGTGGTGGACCTGGGTGCTGCTGGCGTGGGGCGTGCTGATCGGCGCCGCGGGGGTCTACTGGGCCTACCACCTGTAGGTGGTTGACGCCGCAAGGGCTCTTCGCGACCCGGTGCT
>JAKAHU010000074.1 GCA_021825385.1 Chloroflexota bacterium
CTGCAACCCCCTACGACGGCACCCAGCTCGTCTACTGCCGGGGCGCGGTCGGGACGGACGCCGCCACGGGTGGCACGACCTGGTCGGTGCCGTGCGACATGACGGGCGGCTCGTCTGGTGGCCCCTGGGTCCAGGCCGACAACACGGCAACCTATGCTGACGCCGTCGTCGGGTCACTGAACTCGTACGGCTACACCGGCGTGACGTACATGTACGGGCCGAAGTTCAACGCCGAGACTGAGGCCGCGTTCGACTCGGCGGACACCGGGACCCTCGTGGCCGGCGTGGTGACCAGCGCGCCGTAACCGAGAGACAGGCACGGGTCAGGCGGCGGGCATCTCGACGCTCGAGACGTCGTCCTGCCCGCCGGCGTTCTCGGCATCCCGTGCCGACGGCACCGGTTGCCGTCTCAGCGAACCTCAAGCTGACATGGACCGGAGAGCCCCTTTCCAATCGGGGGCGAGTTACGGCCATGTATGCAGCCCGTGGAACTGACTTCCGACCAACGGCTCTTGCCCTACATGATCGGCAGGTCCGATGCTGGTTGTCTGTGGGCGCAGTCCATCGCAGGGCGCCGGCGGGTGCCGGCAAGACGTCCACGGAGGGAGGCCGGCGATGCACGTGCAGCACACGGTTTCGGTGCATCTCGATGCGACGCTCGAGCAGGCATGGGCCCTCATCGCCGATCCGGGGAGGCTGCCCGAATGGCACACGCAGTGCGTGGCCGTGCGGGATATCCATGAAGTGCCCGGTCACGTCGGAACGACCGAGGTCTACGTCATGAACGTCCCCGGCGGCCAGCACGACTTCCAGACCGAGGTGACCGGCTGGGAGGAGCTGCGCTCGATCTCGGTGGCCGGCCGTGAACTCGGTGGTGGCCAGACCTGGACGGCTGTCCAGCGCTTCGCGCCGAGCGGGACGGGCACGGAATTCACCTACGAACTCGACAGCGAGATCCCGGGCAACCGCGTCGTCGGTGTGCTCGCCGGCAAACTCATCGAGGGCAGCATCGACCGCTGGATGCACAAGTCGATGGAGAACTTCGGCGAGCTTGCAAAGAAGGTTCGGCAGCCGGCGTAGATCGGAGGCGACACCCGCGCGAGCATGTAGCCGACCGAGGCGACCCTCAGGCCGAGCCGCCGTGCCCGGACAGCGATCGCGACGGCCTCCCTGGCGCGAGATCAGCGCGCGGGAGGTCCGCGCCGGGGCGCATTCCGACACCGGCCGAGATGGAGAGGGACTCCTTACGGCGCGAGCTCACCGGCCGCAGTAAGGGTGATCCGGCTCGTGGTGTCTGGGTCGCAATATCTATCCTGCGAATATCCATCCTGCGCCGAGAGGCCCCGAAGGGTCGCCACGAGCCGTCCGGCTGATCCCAGCTCCAGTTGCGCGACCGCCGATCCGGCCGGCAGGCGATACGGCCATCCAGTGACGACCCGTCCGCGCCGGTCGAGGGCGACGACCTCGGCCCGATCGTCGGTCCAGGGGGCGAGGTACAGCGTCCCGTCCGCCGACACGGCGTGGGGGAAGTAGGGGCCGCAGTCGGTGCAGCACAGCGGACCAGCCAGCGAGGAGTTCGTCCGGTAGGGCCACCCCGACGCCATCTGGCCCGCCGCGGTGAGGACGATGACCTCGGAGCGGGACCCGGTGCCGTCGTCAGCAGTCCACGAACCGAGGATGAACATGAGGCGCCCATCGGGCCGAAGCTCCGGGGCCTCCCGCCTCGGCAGCTGGTACGGCCAACCGTCAATGATGTTCCCCCTCCGGTCGTGGCCCCACACCTTCCCGGTCGCGCTCGTGTAGAAGAGGCTGTCGTCCTTCGTGATGACGGGCCGGGTTGCGGTGCCGATGGAGGTGACCGGCCACCCGGCCAGCGTTCTGCCGTTGGCCCCGATCAGCGTGTACTTCGTGCGCGCCGCCTGGATATCGAGCGTGTTCGGTCTCACGTCCTCGTACCACCAGGCAACGATGGTCCCGTCGGGCGCGATCAGGAAGTCGGCCGTTCTGGGGAGCAGCGCGGGCCAGCCGGCCCGCGGATTCCCGTCGGGACGGAAGGCCTGGATCGAGAGGACGCCGTTGCCCGCCTTGTTCACGGTCCCGACGTAGACGCTGCCGTCTCGCCCGAGTTCCACGCGCAGTGGGTAGCCCGTTGTCCGGATCGGCCATCCGGGCACGGACGCGCCGCTGACATCGACGGCGCTCACGAGCACCTGTTGCTCGTCGATCAAGCACGCGATGTACGCGATCCCATCGGTGCCGACGGCGAGATTCCCGAGCCAGCACGCGCCCGCGAGGGGCACCGGCAATCCGGGCTGGTCTCGGCCTGCGGCGTCGCGCAGGTGGAGCTGGCAACTGGTCGCAGCGGACTCGTCGCAGATCAGCTCGTGCTGCCAGCCAACCGGGAGACCGGACGCGGCCGTCTCCGCGGATGGCGACGGTTCTGGCGTGGCCGTCGCCGTTGCGACGGCGGTGGGACCGGGCGAGAGAGCGGCTATCGCGCTCGCCGGGGTGGACGGGGCCGCCGCCGAGGGGATGTTCCGGACGGCCGGGGATGGCACGCCAGGTGATGGCGCCGTCGAGCCGCAGGAGCAGACGAGGAACGCGGCGACCGCCGACAGGACGAGCCGCCGGGAGAGGCCGGGCTCGAGATCAGGGGACCACCCGCGCATCGTCAGCTCCCCTTCCCCGCCGAGGGGTCGGTCACCTGGCCCATGAAGAGCACGGCGCCGGTCTCGGTGTCGCGCACGAAGAAGAGGAAGGGACGATCGAGGCGGAGCGTGATCGTCTTCAGTGGGTTCCACCCCCCGCATCCGCCTCCAGTCGACATACCGACCGCGGTCGCAGCCGCCGCCTCGGTGCCGTGTTCGTCGACGTCGATGTTGGCCTGGTGGATGACCGCCGAGATGAAGAGCGGCTCCTTCGCGATCCCGGTGAAGTCGGCCTGTGCAGCCTCGAACGCATCCGACATGCCGAGGGCACGGAGCGAATCCACCAGATTCGCCTGCGTGTCCATGGCGAACCGGGGCATGAAGAGCCGAAGGTCGTAGGAGGTGCACTCGCAGCCCAGCGGGTTGGGCTCGGGGCAGCGCACATACTTCGTGATCGCGTCGCGCTGGGCAGCGAGGGCGCCCGTGACCCGCGACAACTGGGCGGCCGTGAAGGATCGCTCAAATGCCGCCAGGTCGTCGGGCAGGATTATCGTCATGGCGAGCGGTGCGTCCCCATACTCGGGACCGCCCCGGTAACGCAGCTCGGTCGCCCGCCAGCCGTTGCCGGTCGCATACGGCCAGTGCTGCTCCTGCAACATCGTCGGGACGTCCACCTGCGTGCCGTCGGGCTTCGTGAATGGGTCGACCTGCGTGTCGTCTCCCAGAACGGCCACTCCCATTCCGCCTTCAGGTACATCGCGTTGACGAGGACGAGGCGGGTCAGCGGATCGAGCGCGCCGCTCGGGATCAGCTCCGGGATGCGCCCTTTCGTCTGCTCGCTCACCCAGGCGTTGATCGTCTGGCGGGCGGCGGCGGCATGGGAGATGAAGTCGGCGAGGCGCAACCCCGCCCCAAAGGTGGCCGCGATGGCGTCGAGGTAGCCCCGCTCGATCGTCCAGCCGCGTTGTCCGTAGGCGGCGTTGGCGATGCGCAGGGCGAGCGCGTGCTCACCGTCATAGTCAGACCACGTCGCATCCCGCGCGGCGAGGGCCTGGCTCAGGCTGTTCAGCCCCGGGGCCAGGGCCTCCCAGCCGCTGGTGTGGAGCACGGTGTCGATCTCCGTGGCGGTCTCGCCCTTCGCCCCGGGCAGGGCCATGCCCAGCGCCAGGGCGATGCTGGTCGGCGAGACGACCGCGTTCGCGTCGGGCTGCACGGTGCCGTCGGCCAACAGCTGGCGGAAGAGGTCGAGCCCGAAGGCGTTGATCGAGGCGGCGGCCGTGGTCGCCTCTGCGGGGTCGGCGGGCGTGCGGGCCACCCCGGAGATCGCCAGGTCAGCGCCGGAGGTCGGGCGAGGCGTGGGGGTGCGACCGGGCGTGGCCGTCGGTGCAGGGGTCTCGGTCGGCTCGGGCGTCGGCTCCTCGGTCGGCTTCGGCGTCACCGGCTCGGTCGGCTCAGCGGCAGGAGCCCCGGTGGGACGCGGCGAGAGCGTGGGGAGGACGAGCGCCAAGGGCGCCGAGGTCGGGACACCGCTCGGGACCAGCGGCGCGCCGGTGGGGAGCAGCGACACCGCCGTGCCCGCCGGGCTCGGGGTCGCCGCGGTGCTGCCGCAGCCCGCCACGAGGAGTGCGACCACCAGGAGTGCCAGCCACGACCGAGGCCGCCTTTCCGTGTTGCGCTGCGCCACGTCTTTCCTCCCCGGGGACGCGATCGCGCTGGTTGGGCTCCGGCTGCGGCTCGGCAGCGCACGCCCTCTACGTCAGAGATGCCGGTGGGATGCCCGCTGTCCCGTCCCCTGCGGTTAGGGCGCGCGGCCGTCAGGTCCCGGCGTCCGGGTCGTACAGTTCGGCGGACCGGCTGGTGTCGCTGTAGTCACCTGTCGCGAGGACGCGACCGTCGAACAGCAGCGTCGCCGTGAGGCCGCGGGTCTCTGCCGGGCTCGCAGTGAGCGTCCATCGCCCGCTGCTCGGCTGGTACAGCTCGGCGGGGGCCGGAGCGGCGGGAGTGCCGCGACCAACCACGAGCACCGTGCCGTCGGGCAGCAGGATCGCGCTGTGGCCCCAGCGATCGGCGTGCAGCCTCCCGGTGGCGGTCCATCGCCCGGTGCTCGGGTCGTACAGCTCGGCCGAGCAGGGCGCAGACGGCCCGGAGCACCAGTGGCCGGGGTCGGTGGTGTAGTCGCTGCCGCCGAACCCTCCCGCGACGAGCACCGTGCCGTCGGGCAGCAGCGTCGCGCTGTGGCCACGGCGGCCGTCGGTCATGCTCCCGGTGCGCGTCCATCGACCGCTGGCCGGGTCGTACAGCTCGGCGGCCGTGGAGCCCCCCATGTCGCCACCGGCCATGAGCACGCGGCCATCCCGGAGCAGGGTGGCCGTCGCGCCGGCGCGGCCTGCGATCATGCTCGCGGTCGCGGTCCATCGCCCGTTGGCCGGGTCGTACAGCTCGGCGGCCGTCAATACGACCATCGAGGCGAGTCCGGACACCTTCAGATCGGAGCCGCCCGCCACGAGCACCCGGCCATCGGGCAGCAGCGTGGCGGTATGGCCGCTGCGGACCGTTCGGAGGCTCCCGGTGGGGGTCCATCGACCGGTAGCCGGGTCGTACAGCTCGGCCGAGGCCAGCTGGTCGCGCTCGCTCGATTGACCGCCCGCCACGAGCACCCGGCCATCGGGCAGCAGCGTGGCGGTATGGCCCCAGCGCGCCTGCGTCATGCTCCTGGTCGGGGTCCACGTCCCGCTGGCCAGGTCGTACAGCTCGGCCGAGGCGGAGACCGTCTCATGGAGGTAGCTGACCTTGCCGCCCGCCACCAGTACTCGGCCATCGCGCAACAGTGTGGCTGTGTGGAAGATGTGGGGCGTGAGCATCGCCTCGCTCGCGTGCCATGCGCCCGTCAAGGGGATTGTGACGCGGTCACCGGGCCGGATGAGCGCGGGATCGGTGACCTGCGGGTTCACGGCGAGCAGCTCGTCGACGGTGAGGCCGTACTGCTGGGCGACCCCCCAGAGCGTGTCCCCGGCCGCGACGACGTAGGCCACGCTGGAGGGCGGAGGCGTCGGACGGACTGTTGCGACAGGCCCCGGCGTGGCCGTCAAGCTCGGCGCGGCAGTCGGCGCTGCGACAGGCGCCATGCGGGCCGATCCCGGGGATGGGCTGGCTGTGGGTGCCGCGCCGGCGCAGCCGGCGACGAGGAAGCTGATCGTCAGGAGCGCGAGCCACGACCGAGTCCGGCTTTCCGTGTTGCGCTGCGCCACGTCTTCCTCCCCCGGGGGACGCGATAGCGCTGGTCGAGCTCGGCTGCGGCTCGGCACCGCGCGCCCTTTGCCCCAGAGATGCCGGCGGGATGCCCGCTGTCCCAACGTCTGTTTGATCGCAGGAAGGTGTCTGGAGAGCGGCCGGGTCGCGCGTCGCGGGCGAGACGGGTGCGACCCCTGCCGGCCTGGGTGGCGACCACGACCTCGACGAAATCGTCGCGTCGCTCGCGCCGATGTGAAACCCGGCGCCCGACCGCACGACGACTCACTTGGACCGCGCGCCCGATCGTTGTCGCACGACTACACACTGGACGAGGCGGAACGCCGCATCCATCGTCGAGCACGAGCGGGATGCATGGAGAGGGCCGGACGGCCGCCTCGGGCACAACACGCGGGCGATGGCGCGTCACCACGAGAAGGTCGGCGACGGCCAGGACGGGCTGGCCGCGGAAGTCTATAGCGCGTCGTCGCGAACTGAGCCTGGCCCCTGGCGTGGACAGTTCGAGGACGTGCCGGGCAACGCTCTGGCAACAGTGAGGGGCCGCGTCACCGACCTGACCGGCGACTCGTGCGGGAAAGGTGGAGGCGACGACCGGATTCGAACCGGTGAATAGAGGTTTTGCAGACCTCCCCCTTAGCCACTTGGGTACGTCGCCCCGTTCACCTGCGTGCGTCGTTGTGACCTTCGGTGACCCTTTCTGGCCAGGCAAGTGGGGTCCAATGTGGGGTCCAAGTGCCTTCCCCGAACGTCCGGGATCTGCGCGCACCCCGAGTCTACCATCCGCGCGCGAGCCGCCCGGGACTCCGCCGTGCCGGTAGTGATCGCTCCCGCCTTAGCCGGCGGACCCGCTTCCCTCTCCCGTCTCTGCAGGCGGATCCCACGTTCGGACCCCACTACGTGGCACGGCGGCAGCTAGCCGTCGGTTGCACCCCGATCTGCGAACTGGCCGACCTATTGGGTGTGCGCGTTCTTCCAGCCCCGGATTCGTGGCTTGCCGGTCAACTCCTTCACGGTTGCGTCGTCCAGCACCGGATTGAACACGGCAGCGATCTTCGGCGGCAGCCGATTCCCGAAGGTGCTCGACGATATCGACCGCTGGCCGCCCTTCTCTCCTACTCGGTAGGGTCCGCGACGGGAACCCTTTGGGCCTCGATCGCACGGCGCCGTGATCCACGCGCTCACGGTCGGCCGCATACCGCTCGACATCGTCGCACACGACGTAGACGCGTCCGGCCTCGCGGCGCACGCGGAACCGCCCCTCCCCGACCATCCGGCGAACCCACACCTCGCTGAGACCCAGTCGATCGACCGTCTCCCGGATCGATAGTCACCCGACGATCATCCGACCTGCTCTTCGACAGAGATCGCTGGGCTCGCGTTTGCCCCGGTAGACCGGCCCGCCTCCCCCGAGTGCTCGGAACGCCGGAGGTTGAGCGCGAGCAGGCGCACGCAGATCTCCTCGTCGTCGAGGGGATAGGTCCAGCCGTAGGCGGCGAATACGGCCCGGTCGAGCCGCTCGTGCGCCTGGGCCAACCATGTCGGCCGGGCGTTGTAAAGGTTCGTCAGGGTTCGCTCGTGGAGCTGCTCTTTAGTCACTCCCGAAGGGTTCAGCCAGCCCTCGCGCAGCTCGTTCAGCTTGGATCCAGCGTCCGCCACTGCGGAGCGTGCCGCGTCGCTGGGATGGGGGAACGGGAACGTCTCAAAGCAGGTCGTGGGGGTGTAGCGAAAGCCAGACTCAACCTCTCGTAGTTGCGTTCCTGTGGCGCGGGCCCACACCTCGTGGGCCCGAGAGTGGAGGACGCCGAAGGCGTAGTCGTCGTGACGAGCGATGACGACAAGTGCGTGATCCGGAAGGGTTCCCGCCGGCGCCCACGCGAACAGCCGATGCTTGGCCACAGCTGGAGTGACGATGAAGCGCGGAAGCTGATGAACAGCGGCGCGCATTCCTCGGACGGGCTCAGCATGAAGCCACCATCGCTCTCGATAGGAGCGTCTTCGGGCGAGTCGCCTGATCGGGTAAACACGCCGGCGGACGAACTCGAACGGGGCCTCGTAGAGAGCGGCCTCCTCGATCGACATGTCCGTGCCGAAATCGACAATCCATCGTCCTCTGGGACGGTCGGTCACGTCCTTCGCGTTCCACCAGGGCCGAATGACGTCCGTGTTCGCGCGCCCGTCCACGTTCGGCGAGGCGATCAAGCCCCGCGCCGCGTCGGCCGAAATGTCGAACGGTCCCGCCTTTACATCGGCGTAGAAGGCGATGCCAGCGTTGCCGCGCAGCGGTTGCGCAGTCGTGAGATCGGCCCCCGCCGAGAGGTCCGCGTTGATGTTCAGGACTGGGGACCCGTTGAGAGTTCGACCCTTCTCGGTCCCGTCGTCCTGGCCGACGAAGCTGATGTGGACGGCCGCACCAGCGAGGACCCAAGGGTCATCGGCGCGAGCGAAGAAGATGCCGCCGGAGGCCTTGATCCGTTCGAGGACGGCGCGGTTCGCCTGTCCACGGATGCCTTGCGTCGCCAGCAGCCCTGCCCGTTCGAGCTGACCGGCCGCAATCTGCGCGCGTCCCTTCTCGTGCCAGTAGCAGCAAAGATCCGACGTGCGAGGCAAACGATCACGGTAGACGGTCCACAGGTCCTCCACGTAGTCGGACCCGAGGCCACGCCGAAGCAGTCGGTTCCCGAGGAACGGCGGATTCCCGACCACGACGGTGGCCCGCGGCCATTCGGCCTCGCGAGGTTGTGCCGGATCCGAGCGGTCGAGCAGCGCATCTGCCTCCCGGATGTTGTCGAGCGGCTGGAGGATCGGGTCCCGGCGGGCGCTGAACCCCCGCGAGAGCATCCACTGGAGCTCGCCGATCCAGATCGTGACTCGCGCTAGCTCGGCGGCGTAGGCATTGATCTCGATCCCGAGCAGGTTCGCCGGGCCGACCTCCGGGAACTGCTGCGGGGTCTGGAGCACGAGCGAACCCCAGAAGATCGCGTCGCGCTCGAGGTCCTTGAGCAACTGGAGGGACACGTAGAGGAAGTTCCCGGAGCCGCACGCCGGATCCAGTACGCGCACGGCACGCAGGCGATCGAGGAACGCCTGAAACACGCGGTGAGGGTTCTCCGCTGCAGGTGTCCGGGCCGTCACCTTCCGCCCGGACAGCACGAGCTGCGTGACGCGCGCCTGGGTGTCCGCGAAGTCGCGTCGCAGGGGCGCCATGAGCACCGGCTCGAGCAGCCGAAGGATCGCCGCGCGATCGGTGTAGTGGGCCCCCAGCTGCGAACGCTGATCCGGGTCGAGGCCGCGCTCAAAGAGCGTGCCGAAGATCGCCGGCTCGACCTGCGCCCAGTCGAGATGACTCACGGCGCGCACGACCTCGATCTCGGTGGCGGTCAACGAGAGCACCGACGCATCCTCGAAGAGTCCGCCGTCGAACCACTCGATCTTCTCGACGCCGAAGTAGCCGCCGCCTTCGGCCATCTTCCCGAAGAGGTCCGCGAGCTGGCTGGCGAACGCGTCCGGCCTCCCCCTCGTCGCCTCTGACAGACGCTCGAGCAGTCCCTTCGGCAGCAGCCCGACGTCCTCGGCGAACATGACGAACACGAGCCGGTCGAGGAAGTGGGCGACGACCCGCGGCTCGTGTCCCCGCCCGCGGAGCGCGTCGGCGAGCTTCGCGAACCGTTCCGCGGCCTGCGCCGTGAGCTCCTCACGGACCGTCGTTGGGCGAAGTGCCTCCGGATCGGTGAAGGCCGCCCGCAGGACGCGCACCGGCTCCGCCGGGTCGGCCGCCGCGAGGTCGGCGAGGTTGAAGCGGTGGACGGCCGGGGCGGTGCCCGTGAAGTTCGTGTGCACCTCGAACCGGTCGAGGTCGCACACGACGAGCAGCGGCGGATTCTCGAGCGCTTCGCGGTAGCCGTTGAGCTGGTGGTAAGCAGCGGCTAAGTCGTGGCGCTTGCCTTTGTATTCCCAGCCGAAGTGGCCCCGCATCCAGACATCCGCGTAGCCCTCGCCGCCGGCCGCCTTGCCAGCCCCCTTCTCGAACGCATACCAGGCGCCCGTCGGGTCGGCCTCGTTCGGCGTGGGCTGCCCGAGCATCCGGCAGAGGTCGATGAAGTGCTCCTGAGCGGCCGCCTTCTCCGTCCGCGTGTTGCCCATCCACTTCGCGGCGAACTCGGCCGGTGTCATGTGTGCCAGCCTACCCCTCCCGATCGTTCTCGCGTGGACCGACAACGCGATGCATCCGTGGCGCACGGCGGGCGCCGCCGACTCCTGACTCGGCGGCGGTGCAGATGTTGAGAGCCCGAAGTCGACGACCGATGCCCAGGCCGACGTGCCACCGGTGGCCGGTAGCCGCATGAACCAGTGGTAACGGCGAGCGCTGGGACGACGCGTCCGGTCCGGGTCAAAACAGACGTGTGTCCAGGCGCTCGCCTTCGGCAGTCTCGTGCGGGAGGTGGAGGTCGCCACGGTGAGCGTCCCGCCGTGCCAGCTCGAACTCGGCCTGCTTGGGCGCCAACTGTTCCCTGGTACGCGCTGCGGTAGGCTCAAGGACGACCACGCGTCGGGCGTAGGCCGCGCAACGCCCACAATCCGACCGCATTCCGAGGGTCACGAGCGCGCCTCCCGCCTCAGCCTGCAGTCGAACGCGCAGGAGGAACGAGCCACGCGGCGCGTAGTGTTCCGTCGGCGAGTGATCCACGCGAGCCAAGCGAGCTGCACGGCGAGGGGCAACGATCCAAGGATGAGGCGTTGTTGAGGCGCCGGTGGCCAGTGATCTCCTGGGCAGGATCCGCGAGAGACTCACGGCCCTGCTGCCCAGTGCCGGTCAGCTCGATCCCGACTTCGTGGTGCCGGCGGACGTCTGCCCACACCTCATCAACGGCGAGCGCATGGAGCCTCTCTGGCCGCAGTCCCGCCGCTTCGGCAAGGGAAAGCCGGGCGTGACCCGGGAGACGCCGGAAACGTGGGTGGTCCGCGACAAGGACGCGGCGGTCGTCGGCGGCGTCATCGCCGATCCGAATTGCGCCAGGGCTTCCACGCCCTCGACGTCGCGGTCGACCCACGCCACCGAAGGCGCGGCTTCGCGACCCAGCTCTTTGCCGCGATGACGGAGCTCGGCTACGCGTTCCAGATCGGGCGGCGACGGAAGGCGCTGGCGAGCGGCGTCGCACCGCTGGCGGAGCGGTTGCGCGAGATGGGCATCGAGGGACCCGACCTTCCGCCGGGATGGATCCCGCGTTCCATCGAGGAGACGTGGGGGCCTCGCAGCCGAGAATGACCGACGATGGCCCCCTCACAGCTGGGCAGCGGATCGGTCTCTCGAGCGAGCTCGAGACGGCGAAGTTCCTGCTGCGCGACGGTCTCCGGGCGGTCCAGGAGCTCGACGCATCGTCCCCCGTCTACCGCCCGGCGATGTTCCTGCTCGCCCAGGGCCTGGAGCGCCTCATGAAGGTGGCCTGGTGCCTGGTGGAGCTCGAGGGTTCGGGAGAACTCCCGACCTCGCGCGACCTCAAGGCGCGCTTCGGGCACGACCTGGTGAAGCTCTGCCTCGCCATCGCCGAGATCGCGAACACGCCAGCCTACCGGGACCACTCGCCGGCCCAGTCGACGGACGCGGAGTTCCTCGCGGCCGACGCGTTCCTCGCCCAGCTCGTGACGACGATCTCCCACTTCGGGGACGGCGCCCGCTACTGCGATCTCGACCGGCTCCTCGACCCTGACTGGACGTCGACCGCGGATCCCGACGGCGAGGTGGACGCGCTCGAGGTGCTCGTTGAGCAGAGGCATCCGGAGGTGCGGGCGGTGAACGCGCCGAACCTGGCCCTCTACTACGCGTTCCTCAACACGGCCCGGACCGAGCAGACGAAGGTAGAGATCGTGATCACGGTCCAGCGGTTGATGCGCGCAGTGGCCCGCTTCTTCGTCTGGGGGCCATGCGGCGAGCCGGGCCGCGAGGTCAGTGCGCAGATCATGCCGCTCGTACAGCGGAAGGACGACGAGCTCGCCGAACTGCCCGGACCATGGCGGCCATCGCCTCATCCGTAGCGCGGGATCGCGCTAGGCTGGCGAGATGCCGGCGAAGGGGCACAGGACCGTCGAAGAGATCGAGGCCTGGCTCGCCCATCAGGGCTACGGGCTGGAACACGAGACGGCTGAGGCATTCCGCCGGCTCGGGTTCGTCGCCTCGCAGGGCCGCACCCACCTCGATCCGACGACGCAGAAGGTCCGCGAGATCGACGTCGTCGCGGAGGTCGTCCTGACGCGCTCCCCCGCGCACATCTACGCGGTGATCGAGTGCAAGGCGGGCGCGATCGGTGCGTGGGTGATCCGGAAGTCGCTGTTGCCATGGAACGAGGACCTGTGGATCCCGATCTCGACCGATGGCCTCGCCGCGCCGCTCCATGAGCAGCGGGCGCTGATCGCCCACATCCTGCCCGTGGACCCGCCGAGCAACCCGATCGCCTTCTCGATCGTCGAGGCGGTGACGAACGGCGACCGGGACGCTGCCTACGGCGCCCTCTCGCAGGCCACCAGCGCGGCCCGCGGCTGGCTCCAGCGCGCGGCGACGCCATCGATCGCGCTCCCCGTCGTGGTGGTCGACACCCCGCTCTTCACGTTGACCTACGACGCGACCGGGAAGCCGCAGCTTGCCGAAATGGATCGCGCGCGGGTGCTCTGGACCGAGCCCGGCCAGGGGCTCCGCACGGCGGTCGACGTGGTACGGCGCTCGGCTGTTCTCGAGCATGCGAAGGACCTTCGGTTCCGGTTCCAGTGGCTGGCGGACAAGCTCATTGAGCACGGACTCCCGGAAGCGGTATCCAGCACCGAGGTGTGAGCGACACGCGCCCGTGTCTGCACCGGCATCATTCCGTGCTCAAAGCGACCCTCTGCCTTCGCTAGACTCGATCTGTGCTCGATCGCTTCGCCACACGGTGGTGGCTCGCCGTGCTGGGAGTCATCGTCGTCGCCTGTGCCATCGCGGTCTGGCAGGGGCGTCCGGACCCGCTCGCCGCCTACGGCGCGGTGCTCGCCGCGGCCACCCTCGGACTTCAACTCCAGCGCCGGGCTGGTGAGCGGCCGAACCTACAGATGATCGCCGAGGCCGACAAGGTGGGCCACAGGGATGTTCTCCTCATCCACGCCTACAACGCCAGCGGGGGCGACGTCACCGTCCAGGCTCTCGGTTTCGGAGCAGGGCCGGACGATGCGAGTTGCTGGCAGTTCGGGGTCAACGGGGGCCGCGCCGCGGGTGCGGTGAAGACGACCAGACTGACGAAGGGCGGGCCTCGCTTCGAGTTCGGCCTCGACCCGCTCGCGCTCGCACAGGAGATGCGGTCGGCGCGCGTCCGAACCGTCCCCCACGCGGTGTGGATCGAGGACAGCACCGGGCGCAAGACCTGGCGGTCGATCGACGAGACGTTCATCGCGAAGGTCGAAGACGCGTTCGCGTCGCACGCCGGACGGCCGGGCGTCTGGTAGTCGGTGGGCCGTAGCCCGCGACCTCCCGAAACTGCCCATGTGCCCCGGAACGGCTGTGCGAGGGCCATATAGACCTCGCCTAGACAGCGACCGAGCGTGCGGCATAGGCTCGACCTGCGTGCCGTGGGCCTGCCGCAGAGACCCAGACCGGACGTCTACGAGGTGCCGCGGTCGGCTGTGTCGGGCATCGCCGACCCCGAGCGCGTAGGAGGCCGTTCCATGCCAGGTCTCGCGCCCGACCATGGCGATCTCCGCGGGGACGCGCTCCTCGACCGCCTCCGAGACCGGCGGAACGTGTCGGTCCCCGCAGCCATGTGGCGGACCGAGCAGCCGGAGCTGTCCGTGCGGGTCAAGTCCCACGACGTGTGTAACAGCGTCGCCTCGCGTCTGATCGATCAGCTCGCCATCAGCAACGCCGGGCTGGCCTCCTTTCCCTCGACCACGGCATCGATCGCGGTCATGGTCTCGGGCCGGAAGTAGCGCCGGCCGTCCTGCCACTCGTCGTCCTGCTCGGCGAGGATCATCCCGACCAGGCGGATGACGCTGGCTCGGCTGGGAAAGATGCCCACCACCGCGGTGCGCCGCTTGATTTCCTTGTTGAGCCGCTCGAGCGGGTTGGTCGAGCGGATCTGACGACGGTGGGTCTCGGGGAAGGTGAAGTGCGCCAGCAAGTCAGGCTCGGCGTCGAGCAGGAGGCGGGCTACCGCCGGGAACCTGGCGCCGAGGCTTTCGGCAATGTGGCCGAGCTGCTCGTGCGCGGCGGCCTCGTCGGGCTGCTCGAAGATGGCCCGGACGGCGGAGGCGATCATGCTGCGGGCCGAGCGAGGGACAAGATCCTGCGCGTTGCGCGAGAAGTGCACGCGGCAGACTCCCTCTGTCAACCCCCGGCCATCAGGCGGCCAGGACGACCCGTCGGTCGAGGGCGGGATCGTAGAGGCACCGGTCCTGCCAGCAGCGCC
>JAKAHU010000075.1 GCA_021825385.1 Chloroflexota bacterium
CTGCCGACCGTGAGCCGCCGGCCGGCTGACGAGCGGCCGGCCGAGCCGCCCGGTCAGCGCGTTGCCACCTCCGGCCAGCGCGTGGCCAGGCTCGCCCGGGTTGCCCTGCCGGTTGCCGCCATCGCGGCCTTCAGCGCCGGGCTGGCGGCGATCCTGGCCGCCGCCGGACCGACGCTCGGCTACGACTTCCAGGCCTACCTCCAGGCCGCCCGGCGCCTGCTCGACGGGCGGCCGCTGTACGACCCCGGCGTCGATCTGGCGGGCGGGTTCGCCGTCTTCCTCTACCCACCCCCGTTCGCCCTCGCCTTCGTTCCGTTCGCTCTCCTGCCCGACGGGGTGGCGCTTGCGGCCTGGCTCGCCCTCCTCGGCGCCGCGTTCCTGGTCGGCATCGCCCTCCTGCCGGTCCGGCGTGACGTCCGCTGGCTCGTCCTCCTCCTCGCCGGCCTCCAGTGGCCGTTCCTGTACACGATGAAGCTCGGCCAGGTGACACCGCTGCTCTTCCTCGCGTTCGTCGCCGGCTGGCGCTGGATGGACCGGCCGGTGACCGTCGGAGCGGCGCTCGCAGCTGGGACCGCGATCAAGCTCCAGCCGGCGCTCCTCTTCGCCTGGGCGGTGGTCGGTCGGCGGTGGCGGGCGGTCGCGGTCGGGATGGCGGGGCTCCTCAGCCTCGCGATCGTGGCGACAGTCGTTACCGGGCCCGGCGCGTGGGCCGACTACACGGCCCTGCTCGGGCGGGTGAGCGCGCCGGTGAGGACGCCCCACAACTTCACGCCCGGCGCGATCGCCTGGCAGGCCGGTGCGCCCGAGTCGCTCGCGAGCGCGATCCAGGGGCTGAGCCTCGTCGCCGTCGGCCTCGTGACGGCCTTCGCCTGGTTCCGTCGCGATGACCAGACCAGCTACGTCGTCAGCATCGTTGCGAGCCAGCTGCTCTCACCGCTCCTCTGGGACCACTATGCGTTGCTCCTGCTCATCCCCGTCGCCCTCCTGCTCGAGCGGCGGCGCTGGTGGGCCGTCACGATCCCGCTCGTCACCTGGGGGCCGGCGTGGGTCTACCCGCTGGCCTTCGTCGCCGGGCTCCTTGGACCGTTGCTCCCCTCGCCGGTCGAGCCGTCCGGGCCGCCCGCCGCGGACGCCGCGGACGCCGCGGTCGGACGCGCCGGCTGATCGTCGGTTGCATCGGCAACGACCCGGGGCATCCGGTGCTATCCTCCCGGCCGTGACCCAGACGACCTCCGAGACGGAGCCTGCCTGTCCCCAGACGCTCGCCCTCGACCTCGCCACCCGTCCACCTGCCCGCGCCCTGGTGGCCGTCCACCGTCCGTTCGACTCGATCGATCCGGCGACCTGGGACGAGCTCGCCGCCCGAAACCCATGGGCCACCCCGTTCTCACGCTGGGCGTTCCACCGCGCCTGGTGGGATGCCTACGGGGCGAATGCGCACGACCAGACGCTCGTCATCGCCGAACCGGGGCCGGACGGCACCCCGAGCGCCGACGCACCCCCGGTCGCGATCGTCCCGCTCATGCATCGTCACGAGGTCGAGCCGTCCGACGCGCTCGTCCACACCACGATGCGCCACGGCTCACCCCAGCCGCTGACCCCGGTCGCCCCGACTGCCAAGGCGGTCTTCTTCGCCGCCTCCTATCACGCCGACTACGCAACGATCCTGGGTGCGCCCGCCGACCTGCCCTCGATCGCCGAGGCGTTCGCCGCTCACGCCGCCGCGCCACCCGCCCCCGACGATGCCCACCCGGCGCCCTGGGACGTGATCGACCTGCGCCGGCTGCGCTGCGGCGATCCGGCGGCCGACGCGCTCGCGGCCGCCTTCCTCCGACGCGAGGCGTCCGAGGGCTGGACGGTGAACGTCGAGCGCGAGGACGTCTGCCCGGTGATCACCCTGCCCGAGGGGGTCGACTTCGAGGGCTATCTCGATACGCTCGGCAAGAAGGAACGCCACGAGATCCGGCGCAAGCTGCGCCGGGCCGAGGCGGCCGGCGAGGTCGTCCTGGCCGAGGCGCCCGACCCGCTCGCCGAGCTCGAGACGTTCATCGATCTCCACCAGCGGCGCTGGGGTGCCGAGGGGCTCTTCCCGCCGACTCCCGGTGGCGCCGCGAGCCGGCTCTTCGTCCGCCGCCTGTTCGAGCTGTTCGGCCCGGACGGGCCGGTCCGGCTGAGCTTGCTCACGATCAACGGGCGCACGATCGCGGCGGGCATCCATTTCGACGACGGCGATCGGCTCTACTACTACAACGCCGGGATCGACCCGGCGGCGCGGGAGCTCTCGCCGGGCGTCGTGATGGTCGCCCGCTACGTCGCCCGGGCGATCGAGCTTGGCCGGCACAGGCTCGACTTCCTCCGCGGCAACGAGCCGTACAAGTACGAGTGGGGAGCCCTCGACGAGCCGATCCAGCGGCTTCTCGTCCGGCGCGGGGAGACCCCCGATCGATGAGCGGTGAGTCCCGCTGATGGGCAGCCCGCAGCCTGACGATCCCTGTCTCGAGCCGGCCGAGCGTGCGCCGCTGCCCGATGGCTGCCGGGTCCGAGTCGTGGAAGTGCTCGCGACCGGGACGAACGGCGGCGCTCAGGAACACGTCTATTCGCTCGTCGCGCGCCTCGACCGATCGCGCTACGAGGTGAGCGTCGTCTCCCTGTCGCCGGGCAGCGCGGCTCGCCGAATCGCCGGGCTGGGGGTGCCGGTGACCGTCCTCGATGGGTCTGACGACGCGGTCGCCGTCGGCGCGCTGACCGCGCTCCTGGCGGAGATCCGCCCGGATGTCGTCCACAACCACATGTACCGGGCCGAGCTGGTCGGGACACGGGCGGCGATCGCGCTCGGGATGATCGGCCACCGGCGCCCGTACGTCGTGTCGACCGTCCACTCATCCCGCGTCCGCTCGCCCGAGGACCGCGAGATGCTCCGTGCCCTCACCCCGGAGATGGACCGCCTGATCGCCGTCTCACGCTCGATCGAGACGAAGATCGCCGCCGAGGGTCGGGTCGGGGCGCCGGTTTCGCTCATCTACAACGGCGTCGACCTCGAGCGCTACGACCACCAGGAACCGTGCTGCACGCTTCGCGAGGAGTACGGGATGGTGCCCGAGGCGCAGGTCGTCGGGGTCGTGGCCCGCCTGGAACCTGAGAAGGGGCACCCGACCCTGCTCGAGGCCTGGCCGGCGGTCCTCCGGGCGGTGCCCAACGCGTACCTGCTCGTCGTCGGCGAGGGGAGTCGGCGCGAGGCGCTCGAGACCCAGGCGACCGAGCTCGGCGTCCGCGACCGGGTCGTCTTCACCGGCCGGCGCGACGACATCCCGGCGGTCACCGCCGCCCTCGACGTGGCGGTCCTGCCGTCATACCGCGAAGCGCAGGGCCTGACGATCCTTGAGGCGATGGCGCTCTCGCGGCCGGTGATCGCCTCGAACGTCGGGGGGATCCCGGAGATGATCGAGGACGGGGTGACCGGGCTGCTCGTCCCACCCCACGATGCCCAGGCGCTGGCGGAGGCGATCGTGCGCCTGCTGCGCGACCACCCGTTCGCGGACATGCTCGGCCGGGCCGGCCATGATCTGGTTCACCGGCGCTTCTGCATCGAGCTGATGGTCCACGCCGTCGAGGCGATCTACGACGAGGGGGCCCGGGCGGTGCGCCTGAGCGAGGTCGCGGCCAGCTGACGAGGCGGCTGACGGGGCGGCCGGTATCCTGCAACGCGTGATCGCCTCCCCGGCCACGCGGCGGTACCGGCTCCTCGCGCTCAGCCTGCCCGAGCTGTGGGCGTTCCTGGCGGTTGCCCTGCCCGTGGTCGGGGCGCTGATCGCGCCGATGTCGACGGTCGATCTGGCCTACCAGGTCCGGGCTGGCCAGCTGATGATCGAGCAGGGCGCCGTCCTGCGCACCGACCCGTTCACGTTCACCGCCGGGGCCCAGCCGTGGCTCGACCAGCAGTGGGCGGCCCAGGTCGTCCTGGGTGGGCTGTACGAGATCGGTGGCTGGGCGCTCCTGGCGATCGTGCGGGCTCTGCTTGTCGGGGGCATCTTCTGGCTCGTCTACCGCCTCTGCCGCGACGCCGGTGTGGGCCAGCGCCCGGCGGCCGGCCTGGCGCTCGCGGCGTTCACGATCGGGGCGGCTTCGCTCGCGCTGCGGCCACAGCTGTTCGGGATGGCGCTCTTCGCCCTCACCGCTTGGCTCGTCACGAGCCGCCAGCACCATCCGCGTCGCCTGTGGCTCGTGCCGCTCGTCGTCGCCGGGTGGGCGAACCTCCACGGTAGTTTCTTCCTCGGCCCCGCGCTCCTCGGCTTGGCCTGGCTCGAGGATCGCCGGGGACGCAGGCCAGGGGCGGACCGGACGCTCCTCGTGGCGCTGATCGCGGCCACGGCGGCCGCCCTGAACCCGTGGGGCTTCGGCGTCTGGCAATACGCGGTCGGTTTGTCCGCGGACCCCACGATCCGGCGCCTCATCACCGAATGGCAGGTGACGAGCCCGTTCTCGTTCGCCGGCGCGGCGTTCTACCTCTCGGTCGCCGGTGCGCTCGGCGCAGTGATCGTCGCCTGGCGCCGCCGGCCGGCCCTGATCTCGTGGCCGGCCCTCCTCTGGCTCGCCGTCCTCGCCGCAATCGGCGCCTATGCCGAGCGCGGGGTGGCCTGGTGGGCGATCGGCGCCCCACCGGTCCTGGCCGCGATCCTCGTTGGCGGCGCTCAGGCCGGGCGGGACGCCCGCCAGCCTGTCCCGCCGGTCGCCCGTCCCGAGCGACGGTCGATCGTCAACGGTCTGATCGCCCTGGCGATCGCCGCCGCTGGGGTCCTCGCCTGGCCCTCGTGGCGGGCGGTGGTCCCGGCGGACGGCCCGCTGCCCCTGCTCGCCGATGCGCCGACGGGTATCACTCAGGCGGTGCGGGCCCGAGCCACCCCCGCCGATCGGGTCTTCGTTCCCCAGCGGCTCGGCTCCTGGTTCGAGTTCGCCCTGCCCGGCGTCCCCGTCTTCGTCGACTCGCGGATCGAGCTCTTCCCGACCGAGGTCTGGGACGACTACCTCGCCGTCTCCGCCGGCGAGCCCGGTTGGCAGACGATCCTCGATCGGTGGGGCGTGACGGTCGTGGTCGTGGCACCGGCCGATCAGCCCGGTCTCGCGGGCCGGATCCGGGCCGATCCCGGCTGGCACTCCGTCTACGAGGGCGAGGACGGATTGGTGTTCGAGCGCAGGCGAGACCTCAGCGCTCTCCGTCGCCGGGCCGGATCGGTGGGCGCTGAACCGGGACGTCTTCGGGTCGGCGCCTGAGGATCGGAACGAGCGCCGCGAGCGTGGCCAGGGCCGTGAACCAGAGTGTCGGCAAGGCCAGCACGATCGAGACGACGAGCAACGGTTCGCCAATCCGGGGCCGGAGACGGCCGGCCACCAGGGCCAGGACGAACGCGGCGCCGACCCGGCCGATGTAGGGCACGGGCAGGAACCCCGAGATGTCAGTCGGTCCACGCGCCGCGAGGATGTCGACGAAGGCCCGCCAAGCCTCGGGCGACAGGGCGTAGCTCACGGCGAGGAACCCGGCCCCGGCGGCGATGACGAGCGCGGCCTCCCGCCACCGGGCGCGGGCAACGAGGTAGACGATCCCGAGCCCAGGGGAGAACTTGACCGCGGCAGCCGGGACGAAGAGAAGGGACGACCAGCGGATTCCGAGGACGACGAGCACCGCCAGGACGAGGTGGACGTTCCGGAACCAGAGCTCGATTGCGACCGGCGGGAATGCGACGAGGGCAAGGGCCGGCAGCAGCCGCCCACCGGCCAGCCACCAGACGCAGCCGAGGAGGAGCATCGTCCATGCGATCGTGAACGCCCCCGAGGGCAGAATCGCGACGATCGGCGCCATCACCTGCGCCACGATCGGCGTGTACCAGAAGGCGTAGGGCGTCACCGCCGTGGCGGTCGGGTCGTAGAGGGGCGCGCCGTCGAGGAGGTGCCGGCCGGCGAGCCAGTAGGCGTGCTCGTCGCTGGGGGAGCCCCAGCCGGTCGACGCGACGACGAGCAGCAGGGTCGCTCCGATCATGGCCAGGGCGACGAGCCCCGCCGGCGGCAGCCCGAACCGACCGATCCGGCTCGGGCGTCGGAACAGGCGCTCGATGAGCTGCTCGGTCATCGATCGACTGCGCGCCGCGAACGCGTCGCGGACGATCCCCCGACGGCCGACCCAGCGATCGGGGTTCGCCCGGGCTGGAGCCGGCTGGTGCTCGCTCATCTCGGCGAGTATAGGAGGCCGTCGCGCTGCCACCCGATGGCGTCGCCCGGACGAGGCGACACCGGCGTGAGGGGCCGGCCCGGCTCCGGTCGATCAGATCGGCGTCGAGACCCAGTAGCGCTCGGCGTAGTCCGGCAGGCCACCGAGCGCGGCGAGCTTCGCGCCGTGGCCCCGGACCGCGTCGGCCATCGCCTCGGGCCCGCCGAAGAGCCGGCCGAGCTGGCTGGCGTAGAGGCTGATGCCGCTGATCTTGCGCTCGACCTGGTCGCCGACGTCGGCGTATTCGGGGTCTAGCGAGACGGTCCGCGGCAGGCCCTCCAGCGCCCCCTCCGGCAGGTCCTCGAGGCGGCTGAAGTCGTTCCACCAGGCGTACGGGAAGTCCTCGTAGAAGGCCACCCGCCCGACGTAGTCGGGGCCCGGCATCACCCACCGGCGCGACTCACCGAGGAGCTGCAGGCCGACCTGGCGGATCAGCTGGTGGTCGACATGGTTGCCGATCCCGAGCGGCAGGTAGAGACGCTGCGGTTCGAGGCGCTCGATCTCTCGGCGCAGGAGGTCGTATGGGGCAGGGTCGTCCGGGCGCGGGGCACCGAGCAGCTCGTCGTCGCCGTCGTAACCGCGGAAGACCGCGTCGGGGAGGTCGAGGAAGACGATCGAGGCCTCGGCGAAGTAGGCGAATCGCTCGTCCTCCAGACGCCGGGCGGCCATCGTCTCACCGGCGGCCGCGGCCTCGACGAGCTCCTCGGTCAGGATCGGCCCCTGGTTCGGCTGGGCATCGATCAGCGGCTGGCCGCCGAGCGCCCGGTGGCGGATGTCGGCCCGCCGGTACCAGGACGAGCGTTGCCAGAAGCGCTTGGCGGCCGCATCCGCGTCGGCCTGGGTGGCCTCGAGGCGATCGTCGGTCGCGGCCCAGGCGGGCAGGCTGTCCGGCCCGCTCAGGATCGGCTGGTCCGCGCCCAGGTTGGCTCGGTTGAACGCCTCGGTCGCCGGCCAGATTGCCTTCGAGCCGAAGCCGAGCGCCTCGCGCTGGTAGGGGGTCAGGGCGCGGCTCTGACCGCTGCCGGAGAAGACGGTGATGATCGTGACGTTCTGGCCGAGCTCGCGCAGGCTGGCGATCAGCCCGCCGCAGGAGAGCGCGACATCGTCGGGGTGCGGGGCGACGAAGACGTGTGCCATGGCCGGGCGAGTATACCGAGCGGACGAGGGCCTGCGTGGGGTGCTTCGGTCGGCGTCAGGAAGGCGACGGCGAGGCGGACGGCGAGACCGACGGCGCAACCGAACCCGACGGGGCGGGCGAGGGTGACACCGGCGACGAAACCGGCGTGGCCGACGCGCCCGGTGCGGCCGACGCGCCGGGCGAGGCCACCGGTGAGGCGGACGGCGAGGCCACCGGCGAGGGCGTCGGGAGCGGCGTGAACAAGCCGGCGCTGCCGAGGAGCAGGCCGTAGAGGAAGATCCCGACGAAGACGACCACGACCGCGATCACGAACGCCTGCGAGGGCCAGTCGTTGATCCGGAGGGCCGCCTCCGAGGGCGTGGCGGCAGTCTCGCGGGCCGGTGTCGTCGCCCTGCCCCGGAGCCTGGCGAGCCGACCGCCCGCTCCTGCTGAGGCGTCCGTGCGCCCGGCGCCCGTTCGTCCGTGGCCCGTGGCCCGGCCGGCCGCTCCGGCGCCCTCGATCTCCGAGTCGCCCGGCTCGTCGGGCCCATCCGTCGACAACGCCTCGTCAGGCGTGCCCTGTTCGTGATCCGTCATCCCGTCGTGCCACTCCGATCGTGTCGCGCCCCGACCAGCCGCCGGGCGCGGCCGCCAGTGTACCGAAGCCCACCGTCCCGCGCGGGGCGCGGTCGTACCTGCGGGCGCGAGGCGTGGTCGGGCGTGATCGGCGTCCGCGTTCAGGCCTCGCGGACCGACCGGAAGAAGAGCCCCGCCACACCGGCTCCCGCGGTCACCAACCCGAACAGGCCGATGACCGGTGCCACGCCCACGATCTGGGCCAGCACCCCGCTCACCGCCAGCGCGATCGTGAGCGATCCGTACACGAGCGAGATCCGGAAGCCGATCACCCGCCCGATCAGCTCGGCCGGCGTCCGCTGCTGAAAGAGGGTCTGGCTGGGGATGACGTAGATCATGTTCGCCACCCCGCTCCCGAGCATCAGCCCGAAGGCGACCGGCAGCGAACCGGCGAGCGCCAGGCCGGCGATGCACAGGCCCCAGAGCGCATACCCGGCGATGACCAGGCGGCCCTTGGCCAGCCGTGCCCCGACGAGGCCGACAGCGAAGCCCCCGACCAGGCTGCCCACCCCGATCGCGGTCTCGAGGAACGCGTAGCCAGCAACGGCGTCGACCCCCCCGCGCTCGATCACGTCCCGGGCGTAGATCGGGGTGAGGGCGAGCAGGCCGCCCAGGGCGAACTGGCCGACGACGCCCTGCACGGTGTTCGCCAAGAGCACCGTTTCCTGGCGCAGGAAGTGCCAGCCCTCGAGCATCTCGGCCCGGAGGGCGGTCCACAGCCGCGGCGCGGCGGTTGGCGGGCCGCCGGTTTGCGGGCTGTCGCCCACGCCGTCGCCCACGCCAGGCGCTCCACCCGTCGCCGTGTCGGCGCCCTCCGCTCGCGGCCGGGGCGGGATGGCCATTGTCGCGATGAGGATCCCGGAGCCAACGTAGGAGGCGGCGTCGATCCAGAACGCGAGCGGGAGCGCCGTCCCGACGAAGGCCACGAACAGGCCGGCGAGCGGGTAGCCGATGACGTCGGCGAGCGTTTCGCCCACCCAGAGCGAAGAATTCGCGGTCAGCAACTCGTCATCGCGCACGACCTGGGGCACGACGGCCGTTCGTGCTGGGCGAAAGAAGATCGAGATCGAGGTGACGATGAAGACGAGCGGGTAGACGAGGTAGATGTTGACGACCGCCGCGATCGGGATGAGCAGGACGACCGCCGCCCGGAGGAAGTCGCTGGCGACCATCACCTCCTTGTGGTCCCAGCGGTCGACGAGGGTTCCGGCGAGCGGCCCCAGCAGGAGATTCGGGACCGTCGCGGCGAGGAACACGAACCCCACCGCCAGGGGCGAGTTCGTAATTCCCAGGACGAGAAAGGCGAGCGCGATCTGGTGGACCCGATCACCGAACAGACTGATCAGCTGCCCGACCCAGAGCGCCGAGAAGGACGTGTTGAGGGCGAGCCGGACGTACGGATGACGCCGAACGCGCTGGCCAAGCGCGGGAGCGGGCGGACCGATCGGGCGCGGGATGGGGGGGGCAAGACCGCCCTCGGCCTCGAATCCAAGTTCGAGCGGGGCGAGGGCGGGAGACCCGAGCCCCGGCCCGGAGCCGCCCAGGAACGCCGGCCGTTCGAGCAGCGACGCCTCGGCGAGGCCCGCCGCGAGACCGGTTTCGCCGGCCACGAGCCGTCGGGTCCGGCTGCGCCCCGGAGCCAGGCGGGCGCTGGCCGACAGGCCCGCGAGGCCGCGGGCGGCCGCCTCGGCCTCATCGGCATCGAGCTCGGCGGGGGAACGGACGAGGGTGGCGAACAGAAAGAAGGCGAGTCCGGTCGCGATCAGCAGGTCGCCCACCGAGATCACGTCGCGCAGGAACGGGAGCGGGCCCGGGATCACGTCGCCCAGGAGCCCGGCCCGGAGGAGGAAGGGTCCATCAACCGAGGCCGGCAGAAGGACGTGGAGGGTCGGGTCGACGTCGTTCGGCCCGAACCCGGCCGCCGTCAGGCTCGGCTCCCAGACCGGCATGAACCCGCCGTTGGCAACGATCGCGATCGCGTTGCCCAGGATGCCGACCGCCGCGATCAGGATCCCGGGGTGACGCCGGTTCACCCACAGGCCCACCAGGAGCAGCCCGTACGCGGCAGCGAAGAGGGGCAGCCGGAGGGTCTCGGCAAGCTCGTTGCCGCGGATGAGCGCCGCCTCGGTCAGGAACCGGACGATCACCGCGCCGAAGAGGAGCCCGATCCAGCGCAGACGAACCGCGACGAGGTTGCTGACCTTGCCGCCCGCGAGCAAACCGACGATCAGTCCGAGGGCGACTCCTCCGAGCAGCACCCGCTTAGAGGGGGTCGCTGTGCGCCGGTGTGTCCGGCAGCACCGCCGCCTGGGCCATCCGGCTGGCCGCCTGCGACAGGAGCGGCACGGGACGCGACACCGCCGGGCGGCCAGGATCGGTGGCTCCCTCGGCCCATTTCGTGCGGACGAAGGCGTCGACGACGACTGGGTCGAACTGGACGCCGGCGAACTTGCGCAGCTCGGCCAGCGCCTGGTCCTGCGAGAGCGGCTTCATCCGGTACGGGCGGGCGGCGGTCATCGCCTCGAAAGCGTCGGCAACGTGGAGGATCCGCGCCAGCTTCGGGATCTCGTCGCCCATCAACCGGTCGGGGTAGCCCGAGCCGTTGTACCACTCGTGATGGTGGCGGATGATCGGCAGCTCCGGCGCGAGCTTCGTGACCGGGGCGATGATCTCCGCTCCCTTCACCGGGTGCGCGTTCATCAGCATCCGCTCCTCACGCGTCAGCCGCTCCTGCTTGAGGAGCACGCTGTCCGGCACCCCGATCTTGCCGACGTCGTGAAGCAGGCCTCCCCACTCGAGCGCCTCGAGCTCCGCTTCGCTCACCCGCATCTCGCGCCCGATGTCGATCGCGATCTCCTTGACCCGATGGCTGTGTCGGCTCGTGAACGGGTCTCGCTTGTCGACGGCCTCGGCCAGGGCCCCGATCGTCTGAGTGAACATCTCGCGCATCTCGACGAACCGGTGATGGGCGACCCGGGTCGTGTAGAGGGGGAGCCCGAAGAGGAGCGTGGTCCAGGCACCGGCCCCGTTGGGCAGGGTGTAGATCTGGGCCATGAGCCATGCCAGTGGCGTCAGGGCGATGAAGTTGATCGAGAATCCACGGGCATCGCCCAGAAGCACCACCCGGAAGCTTTGCTTCGTCCGCAGGGCCACGACCGCCGCCGTGATCGAGGCATTGAGGGCGAACATGACGGTTGCGCCCGCGAACAGGGCGACGAAGTCACCGAGGACGGCGCTTGTCCAGAGGCCGCGCACCGCCTCCATGACGAGACTGCCGACCATAACCGGAAGGGCGATCCCTGCATGGTTGACGGCGCTGCCGTACCAGGGAACCTTGCCTCGCAGCTCCCGGAGTTCCGTGGTTCCAATGGCTGCCACCCATCCAGCGGCCACCGGTCCGCCGAGGAGCATCGCCGCCACCCCAGGCGCAAACGATGTCGAAACCATCGTGCCGTGTGGCATCTGGACGGGGAGGGCAGACGTGAGCAGTGTCAAGACGATCCAGAAGGCAACACCCGCGAGGACGTTCGTCTCCGCGCTGGAGGTGAGCGGGATCGCGATATCAGGGCGGATCCCAAGCGGCCAGGGCGTCCGCGAGGCAAACACAAAGCTCGCGACAAAGAGTGCAATCGCACTCGTTGCCACGAGCCCCGTGATGAAGAGCTTCAGAGATCTCGGCATCGCAGTCCCATGTGCCGGGTTGGCGATGAAACTCTACCCCCTCCTCGCCAGCTCCAGTATGGAACCAACGTACCTAGAACCCCTTGAGCGAAGCTCCTCCTGCGATCGCGGTGGCGGCCACCGCGCTGAGTGCAGTCAGGAGTCGCAGAAGTCGAACCTGCATCGGTCGATCCTCAACTCTCCAGTGCTACCAAGGCTTGGTCAGAGATTCCGGCTTCACGCTCGTTCCTCCTTGCGGCCCTCGTGCCCGAAGACACGAAAACCGACCTGACACATGGTCGGTCGGTTGCACTACTCGCTCCGCTCCACCCTAAGTGCCCATTTCAGGCAGAGCATCGGCGCGTCCGAGCGTCTTGACATTGCCTCCCAGTACTTTCGTACCAGGAAGTGGGCGGACTATAGGGAGCGACGGCTACGAAGGTCAATACGCAGGCCTGTGTATCGAACCTGTGTATCGAACTGGATGCGTGCTCGGCCTACAGGGTCTCGAGTGTTGGAGGCTCGATCCCCAGCTCATCACGCAGGACCGTCGCGTAGTGGCCGTACTGCTCGGCGGCGGCCGCATGCGCACCGGTGACGTGGTAGAGGCGCAGCAGGGCGAGTTCCAGCTGCTCGGCCTCAGGGTCCACGTCGACGGCGCGACGGGCGATGGCGATCCCGCGGTCG
This sequence comes from Chloroflexota bacterium, assembly GCA_021825385.1. Classification (GTDB taxonomy): domain Bacteria; phylum Chloroflexota; class Limnocylindria; order Limnocylindrales; family CSP1-4; genus JAKAHU01. The sequence goes on from JAKAHU010000075.1 coordinate 12,360, forward strand.
TAATGGCCCGAGCTCGCGTCGGCGTGAATTGCCCGCTCGACGACCTCGAGGTACGCCGCGTGGAGCGAGTCCCGGTACGGTGATGCCCATTCTTCGTAGGCGAAATCGAGCGCAAACCGACCGACATAGGCCTCGCTGAGTGCCTGGACGTCCTCCGGAGACCCGGTTGACGCGCACGTCCGGATCAGGTCACGACACAGCCGGCTTCGGCTCGTGATCAGCTCCGGGTCGAGCCAGAGCACGTCGGAATCGTGATGGACGTACCCGGCTGAAACATCCTCCCGATACTCGGCCTCGAAGACGCGGCGGAGGAAGTAGACCGTCTGATTCAGGGAGTTGGCGGCCATGTCAGGTTCCATCTCCGGCCAGAGGGCGTCCAATACCTGGTCCCGTGTCGCCGAGAGATCGGGCCGGGTGAGCAGGTAACAGAGCAGCGAGAGCACCTTGCGACGGACTTCGGTGCCCGCGATGACCCGGTCGCCCAGTCTGATCGTCACGCGACCCTGATCTTCTACGAACACACGAGGCGCCAGCCGGCGCGCCAAGCGGCGGCCGAGCTCCGAGTCCGCCGGGTGCCCCTTCAACGAGCGGGCCAGACTTCGCAGCGGTCCCACATCGCTGGCGGTGCCGATGACATCAAGCAAGCGTCCTGCCTCTATTCTCGCCGGCGCCGAGTCGAGCTCGAGAATACTTCGCAGGACTGGTCGCCACCTGGCGGGCCGCTTGACGGCCTCGTCATAGGTCTTTGCCAGAAGCGATGCTTCGATCTGTGGCAGTCGCCACGCGACCAACTCGGCCACGATGCTGACGATAGCGGGATCCCGAAGGTATGCAGCTCGAACAGCTGTGTTGAGCTCATCGGGGTCACCAGCCACGCCTCTCAAGAGCTGGGTGACAGCGACCCAGAGACGTGCCTGCTGCGTGTGAGCGTGGGCTTCCGCGACCGCGATGCGTTCGGCGGCGTCGCCGTCCTTTCTTGCGATCGCGAGCATTGCCCTCACCGCCAAGTGGCGGCTCTTGTGTGCGACCTCAGCACTCAGCGAACCCAACGTGGCGCTGGCGAGGAGGTTCTCAGCTTCGTCGAAACGACGAAGCTGTATCAGGTTTTGGGCTGCGCCCACGATCCATGCATCAGTCGGTCCGCTCTGAGCCAGCCGTGCCTCATCGAGGAGCGTCTTGCCGGTTTCTGGGTCCCCATACCAGCTGTGAATGTCGCCAGCCGCCTGAAGGATCTCGTGCCGACCAAGGGCATGGGGCGCCGTCAGGGCGAGATCGAGCTCAAGAATGCTCTCCTCGAAGCGACCCAGGTGCGCGAGGGCCCAGGCCCGGGCGGTCCTCGCCGTCGCCAGCTCATGGCTTGACGAACTCCCCTCAAGAGTAGCGATTGCTGAGGTCGCCCAATCAAGGGCCAGACTCGCCTGCCCGAGCGAGCGATGCGCTTCCGAGAGGTTGAGCTGCGTGATGCCGAGAAAATGCGCATCGCCACGGGTCTGGTAGAGGCCGACCATCGCGGCAAGGGAGTTGACATAGTCGACGAGATCGCCGTCTGTTGATGCCATCAGGGCCTGTATGGTGGCGGATGCGATAGCTTCGAGAGAGCGCTCTGGGCGACGGTTTCTGAGCTGATCGGCCAGCATCAACGCGGCCCCCAGGTTGCCCGCGTGGAACTCGACAGACACAAGGTTGGCCAGGGCTAGGTCGGCTCTCGCGTCGGGGGCTCCCGGCTCGAAGGCCGCGAACGCGGCGCGCGCTCGATCCAATGCCGAAGGAACCCGGTCACGGTGCAGGTCCATGCGGGAGCGGACCATGTCGAAGGCTGGATCCGCGACGGCGGGTGGGAAGCGCTCGAGGTACGACTCGGCGAGGGCGA
>JAKAHU010000076.1 GCA_021825385.1 Chloroflexota bacterium
CGGCCCCGATGGCCGGTTCCGCGGCCCGGCCGAGCTGGCCGAGCGCTTTCGGACGCTCGGAGTTCAGGGCCGTCGTGCGTTGGAAGTCGGCGTCGTCACCTCCTGCGGGAGCGGCACGAACGCCTGTCACAACGCGCTCGCGATGCGCCTCGCCGGGCTCCCCGATCCCCTCCTCTACCCCGGCTCGTTCAGCGACTGGAGCCGATCCGGCCTGCCGGTCGCAACCGGGCCAGAACCGGGACGGCCCGGGTGGCCCGCGGAGACCGCCGTGGACGGCGGCTGACGGACTATCATCTGACCAGCCCTCGATCGGGGGATCGTCGAAGAGGTGGATCTGATGCGCCGTTTCCTGCCTGCCGCACTCGGGGTGGCGATCGTCGTCGCCGGCTGTTCGTCAGCCTCCAGTCCCGCTCCATCGTCGGGTGACGGCGCCTCCGCGGCGAGTCCGGCCGCCTCCGAGTCCGCCCCGACCGAGACCCCGGCCGCGTCCTCGGCTGCGACGACGCCCGAGCCGTCGGTCGACACCTCCGCGTTCGGCTCGAAGTACGTCGAGATCCAGGCCAAGCTCCAGGCCGCGGCCTCGAAGCTGAGCTCGAGCATGACCGGCGCGACGACACCGGAGGCGATGACCGCCGCCTACAAGGAGTACGCCGACGCGACGAGGAAGGCGATCGCCGAGCTCCGGGCGATCGACTGGCCGGCCCCGATCAAGGACGACATGGACAAGCTCCTGGCCGACGAGGACGAACTCCTCGGCCTCTACCAGACGATGTTGACCAACCAGGGTGGGGTGGACGAGTCTCGGATCGCGGCGATCTCCGCCGAGCTGCCTGTCCTGGCCCAGAAGATCGCCGCCTACTTCGGAGTCCAGGTCACGCCCTGAGCGCGGCCGCCGGCCAGCCCGGGCGCTCGTCCCGCGCGGACCACCTGCCATCCACACCCCGCGCGGCACGCCGCCACGATGACCGACCCGCTCGGACGACCTGACCGGACGGAACGACTCGATCTCGTCGTGCCGGGGGCCACCGCCGAGATCGACCTGCGGCACGGCGGCCGCGTGGCCAGCCTGCGCCTCGATGGCATCGAGCTCCTCGTGACCCGCGGATCGAGCGATCTCGACTGGGGCGCCTATCCGATGGCGCCCTGGGCCGGCCGGCTCGACCAAGGACGATTCACGTTCCGGGGCCGGACCCACCGCCTGCCGCTCTCGCTGCCGCCCCATGCCATCCACGGGACGGTCTGGAACCGGCCATGGGCTTCGATCGATCAGGCGCCCAACCAGGCCACCCTGGAGAGCGACCTGGGGCCCGACTGGCCCTTCCCCGGCCTGGCCCGACAGCGAATCGCCCTCGATCCCGACGGGCTGACGCTCGACCTCAGCATCGAGGCCGAGCATGAACCGATGCCTGCGATCCTCGGCTGGCACCCCTGGTTCGCCCGCGGCCAGGCGGTGCGTGACGAACCGGCAGGCACGGTGCCGGTCGAGATCGATCTTCGCGCCGGGGCCATGCTCCTGCGCGGCCCGGACGGGCTCCCGACCGGCCAGCTGGTCGAACCGCCACCGCCACCCTGGGACGACGCCTTCGTCCACCTCTCGGCCCCACCGCTCGTGCGCTGGGCCGGCGTCGCCGAGGTCGAGGTCCGGGCGACGGTTCGAGGGCTCGCGCCAACGGATGAGGCGGTTCCAGCACCGGTGTGGGTCGTGTACACCGAGCACTCATCGGGAGTCTGCGTCGAGCCCCAGTCGGGCCCGCCGAACGGATTCAACAGCGGCCAGTTCGCAATCGTGGAACCCGGCCGGCCGCTCGTCCTGAGCATCCGGCTGGCCTGGCAGCGGCTGGCCGGTTAGCCCCGGCCGATCCCTGGCCTGGCTCGCCCGCTCCCTCAGCGGCCCGCCGGCGAGGAGAGCGGGGCTCGAGACACGGCGACGCTCCGGAGCAGCTCGGCCGCCGACTCGGCGGTGATGTCGCGCTGGGTCTCGGACAGCAGCTCGTAACCGACCATGAACTTGCGGACGGTGGCCCGCAGCAGCGGCGGATAGAAGTGGGCGTGGAGTTGCCAGTGCTCGACGGACCGGTCGCCGAACGGCGCCTGGTGCCAACCCATCGAGTACGGGAATGGGCGCCGGAACAGGCGGTCGTAGCGACCGAGGAGGCGGACGAGACCCCCCGCCAGGGCATCGCGTTCGCCGTCGGCCAGCTCCGCCAGCCGGGAGACCGGGCGCCGAGGGATGACCATGGTCTCGAACGGCCAGACCGCCCAGAACGGCACGACCACGAGCCAACCGTCCAGGTCATCGACGACCCGCACGCCGGCCTGCTCCTGGTCGGCATAGTCGAGCAGCAGACGGCGACCGGTGGTCTCGAAGTGGGTGCGCTGGGAGGCGTCCTCGCGGCTCGCCTCGCGGGGCAACGACTGCGCGGCCCAGATCTGGCCGTGTGGGTGCGGGTTGCTGGCGCCCATCATTTCGCCGCGGTTCTCGAAGATCTGGACCCAGTCGAACTCGCGACCGAGCTCCGTGGTCTGGTCGGCCCAGACGTCGACGACGGTCCGCACGTCCGGGGGGCTCATCGAGCCGAGATGGAGGTCGTGGCGGGGAGAGAAGCAGATGACTCGGCAGGTCCCGCGTTCGCTCGCGGCCCGGAGCAGGCCGTCCTCGATCGTCCACGCCGGGGTATCGGGCCGCAGGGCGGCAAAGTCGTTCTCGAACACGAACGTCCCCTGGTAGGCCGGATTGCGCGTCCCGCTCGCCCGGGCGTTGCCCGGACACAGGTAGCACTTCGGGTCGTAGGCCGGTGTGCGGCTCGGGGGCACGAGATCCGACCGGCCGAGCCACGGCCGCCGAGTCCGCCCCGAGGAGACGAGGACCCACTCGTTCGTGAGCGGGTTGAAGCGCCGATGCGGATCGCCCGAGCGCCGGCCCAGGATGTCACCGCCGGCGGCCCGCCCGGCACCCCCTCCCCTGGCCCGGCCGTCCTCGCGGCCCGCGTGACCGTCGGTCACGCGACGTCCGACTCGGCGATGGCCGGCTCGGCAATGCCCGCCGGCTCGACGAGGACCAGCTCACGGACGTGGGCTCGCAACTCGGCCTGGGCCTCCGGGGACAGACCGACGTCAGAGATCAGGACGTCGGCCTGGTCGAGACGGGCGAAGGAGCTGATCCCGATCGTGCCCCACTTCGTATGGTCCGCGAGCACGACCAGACGCCGGCCGGCCTCGACCAGAGCCCGGTCGGTCTCTGCCTCGAGGAGGTTCGGGGTGGTGAACCCGGTCTTGGGGTCCATCCCGTGGACGCCCATGAAGACGACGTCGACATGAACCGTCCGCAGGGCGGCCACGGCGAACGGACCAACGAGGGCATCGGACGGCGTCCGGACGCCACCGGTCAGGATGATCGTGTGGTCGTGGCGACCGGCCTGGTGGAGGACGTCCGCCACGGGCACCGAGTTGGTGACGATCGTCAGCCCCGGGATATCGACCAGCCGGCGGGCGAGATGGTAGGTGGTCGTTCCTGCCGAGACGGCAATCGCGCTCCCAGGTTCGACGAGCTTCACCGCCGCCTCGGCGATCGCCGCCTTCTCGCGCTCCTGGAGCGTCGACTTGGCGGCAAACCCGGGCTCGAACAGGGCACTGCCGCGGATCGCCGTCGCGCCGCCATGGACTTTCTCGAGCAGTCCCCGCTGACGGAGCGCGTCGAGGTCACGCCGGATCGTCATGTCCGAGACACCCAGGTCACGGACGAGGTCGGCGACCTTGACGGCGCCGTCCTGTCGAACCCGCTCGAGGATGTAGCCCTGGCGTTGCCTGGCGAGCACTCGCTCCTTGCCTCCCACTCACTCCGGCCCGGCGAGCCCGGGCCTGCCCGGTTGGGGCGCGCCGCGCCGATCCGTCACGCTAGTGTACAGATTGCTTCGTATTTCACCGTGAGTCAACGGCTTTGCACAAGATGACGCCCTGGACCCTTGACAGCCGGCACCGATCACTTGGACAATCCGATCGTTCGTGTCGGTTTCTGTTGGACCGGCGATTGGAGGAGGTGCACATGATCAGCTCACCCTCGCGCCTGACGCGGGGATCGGCCGCGCTCGCTGCCCTGGCCCTCGTGGTCTCGGCCTGTGCGGGTGGCGGTGGCGCTCCGACACCGAGCACCGCAGCGACCGAAGCTCCCGGCGCCAGCCCCGGAGCGGCAAGCGCCGCCCCGGCTGGCGGGCCGGTGACGATTGGCTCGAATTATTCCGACGACACGCCGAAGGCTGCCTTTGCCTCGATGGTCAAGTACTGCGACAGCCAGGCTGGGACGCAGTCGACGATCAACACCGTCGAGCACGGCAAGTTCCAGGACCAGATCAACTCCTATCTGCAGGGCACACCCGACGACGTCTTCACCTGGTTCGCCGGTTATCGGATGCGGTTCTTCGCCGCCCAGGGCCTCTCGACGCCGATCTCGGACGTGTGGGCCAAGGTTGGCAGCAACTACTCTGACGCATTCAAGCAGGCCTCGACCGGCGACGACGGGCAGCAGTACTTCATCCCCATGTACAACTACCCGTGGGTCGTCATCTACCGCAAGAGCCTGTTCCAGGAGAAGGGCTACACGGTCCCCAAGACCCTCGACGAGTTCATCACCCTGGCCAAGAAGATGCAGGCCGACGGCCTCGTCCCGCTCGCCTTCGGCGACAAGGACGGCTGGCCGGCGATGGGGACGTTCGATATCCTCAACATGCGGCAGAATGGCTACAAGTTCCACATCGACCTGATGGCCGGCAAAGAGAAGTGGACCGATCCGAAGGTCCAGGCCGTGTTCGAGCTGTGGAAGAGCCTGCTGCCCTACCTCCAGCCGAACGCAGCCGGCCGGACCTGGCAGGAAGCCGCCCAGTCGATGATCAACAAGGAAGCCGGGATGTATTTCCTGGGCACCTTCGCCGGCGAACAGGCGACCGACCCGGCGGTCCATGACGACCTCGACTTCTTCCCCTTCCCGGTGCTGGGCAACCAGTGGGACAGCGAGAACGCGATCGATGCCCCGATCGACGGGCTCATGCTGAGCAAGGCCCCCAAGAATCTCGCTGGCGCGAAGGCCCTCCTCGAGTGCGTCGCCACCGGCAAGGCGCAGCTCGAATTCCTGAAGGCCAGCCCGAACAGCGTCGCAGCGGCCAAGGACGCCGACACGAGCGGCTACTCCGCGTTCCAGAAGCGGAGCGCAGAGATCATCGCCGCCTCGGGCGCCATCGCCCAGTTCCTCGACCGCGACACGCGGCCCGACTTCGCCGGGCCGAACGGCATGCAGGGCTTCCTGCTCGACTTCCTCAACAACCCCAACCAGGACCTGGGCGCCTTCCTGGGCAAGATCCAGGCCTTCTACGACTCTCTGCCGCCGCAGTAGTCCACGACTCGACCGGCTGAGCTACCCTCGACTCGTGGCCACACCGCGCCCTCTCGAGCTCATGCCGACCCCACCGGCCTCGGCCGGTGGGGTCGGCATCTCGACCGCCGGCGGCCCTGCCGACGCCCGTCCGGGTCGCCGGCGAACCAGCCGCTGGGCGGGCGGGCCGATCGTCGGCCAGGCTTCTCGACCGCGCCGGGGACGGTTCAGCCCCCTCACTCGTCACGACCGGCTTGCTCTGGGCGTGATGGTCGGCGTGCCCTTGGTCGTGGCCGCCAGCCTCGTCTGGCTCCCCACGGTCGTCTCGTTCATCCTCTCGTTCACGAGCTGGAACGGGATCGGCCTCGACCGGATCAGGTTCATCGGCCTCAAGAACTACAGTGACCTGCTCGCCGGCATCTACCCACCCTTCTACCCCGCGCTCTGGCACAACCTGATCTGGCTGCTCGTCTTCGCCCTGATCGCCACCCCGATGGGCATCTTCCTGGCCGTCCTGCTGGACAAGGAGATCCGCGGCACGCGCTTCTACCAAAGCGCGATCTACCTGCCGGTCGTCCTCTCACTGGCCATCGTGGGCTTCATCTGGCAGCTCATCTACTCCCCTGACCAGGGCCTGATCAACAATCTGCTCGGGACGGCCAGGACGGCCCAGGCAGTCGACTGGCTGGGAAATCGGAACGTCAACCTGTGGGCGATCCTGGTCGCGGCCAGCTGGCGCCACATCGGCTACATCATGGTTCTCTACCTGGCCGGCCTGAAGGCGGTCGACCCGAGCCTGCGCGAGGCCGCCGCGATCGACGGCGCCAGCGAGGCCCAGTCGTTCCTGCGCGTCGTCTTCCCCGTCCTGCGCCCGATCAACATCGTGATCATCGTGATCACCGTCATCGAGTCGCTGCGCGCCTTCGACCTCGTCTACATCACCAACCGCGGTCTCAACGGCCTCGAGCTGCTGTCCGTCCTGGTCACGAACAACATCATCGGCGAGGCGAGCCGGATCGGTTTCGGGTCGGCCGTGGCGGTCATCTTGCTCGCGGTCTCGGTCGTGCCGATCGTCGTCTACCTCTCACGGGCGATGCGCGAGCAGGCTGGATGAACCCGCCGCTTGCCCTTGCCGGGCCGGTCACCCTCGCGCCGGCCAGGCCTCGTCGGCGGATCCGTCGGGCCCGGGCGCTCCTCCATGTCTTCCTTGCCACCACCAGCCTGGTCTGGCTGGCACCGGTCCTCTGGGCGGTCTACACATCGCTCCGGCCGTACGGCGAGACGGCCCGTCTCGGCTACGTCTCGATCGGCGGCACGTATGGCCTGCAGAACTACGTCGACGCCTGGGTCAAGGCGGACCTGCCGAAGTACTTCGTCAACACGATCATCATCGTCCTTCCGGCGATCGTCCTGGTCCTGCTCCTCTCGTCGATGCTCGCCTTCGCCGTGTCGCGTTTTCGCTGGCGGTTCAACCTGGGGCTGCTGATGCTGTTCACGGCCGGCAACCTCCTGCCCCAGCAGGTGATCATCACGCCCCTCTACCGGATGTACCTCGCCCTGCCCCTGCCGTCGTTCCTGACCGACAACGGCCTGTGGTACGACCAGTACTTCGGGATCATGGTGATCAACGTCGCCTTCCAGCTCGGGTTCTGCACGTTCGTTCTGAGCAACTTCATGAAGACCCTGCCGTTCGAGCTCAACGAGGCCGCCCTGGTCGATGGTGCGAGCGTCTTCCGGATCTGGTGGAACGTCATCATGCCCCTCTGTCGGCCGGCTCTGGCGGCCCTGGCCACGCTCCAGTTCACCTGGATCTACAACGACTTCTTCTGGGCGATCGTGCTCATGAAGACCGGCGACAAGCTGCCCATCACCTCCGCCCTCAACAACCTCAAGGGCCAGTTCTTCGTCGACAACAACCTCGTCGCCGCGGGCGCGATTCTCGTCGCGCTGCCGACGCTGATCGTCTTCTTCGCCCTCCAGCAGCAATTCATCCGCGGCCTAACACTCGGCTCGACGAAGGGATGAGGCGGGTGACACGCTCACCGGGCTTGCCCCACCCGGCCGGCCCGCCAGGTACGAACGTTCCCGGCTCACGTCCGGCGAGCGCCGACGCGACGCCGCCGTGGGCCGATCCGACGGCCGTGGCCCGCGGTCGCCTGCCGATGCACGCCGTCCCCCATCCGGACCGCCTGCCTCTCGATGGCACGTGGCGCTTCCAGCTCCTTCATCACCCCGGCGATCCGCTCGCGGACCGCTGGACCGAGACGACCGTGCCCGGCTGCTGGACCATGCAGGGCACCTGGGACCGGCCGATCTACACGAACATCCAGATGCCCTTCCCGGGCCTGCCGGCCGAGCTGCCGAACGAGAACCCGACCGGAGTCTTCGAGCGCCTGTTCGAGCTACCCCAGGCGTGGGCCGAGCGGCGGATCGTGCTCCACGTGGGGGCCGCCGAGAGCGTCCTGCTGGTGGAGGTCAACGGACGCCAGATCGGCTTCAGCAAGGATTCCCACCTGGCGGCGGAGTTCGATCTGAGCGGCGTCGTTCAGCCCGGCCCGAACACGATCCGGCTGACGGTCGTCAAGTGGTCCGACGCCACGTACATCGAGGACCAGGACCAGTGGTGGCACGGCGGGATCACCCGATCGGTCTACCTCTACGCCACCGGGCGGCCATACCTGGCCGACCTCGTCGCGGGCGGCGGCCTGGCCGCCGACGGGACGACCGGCACGCTCGGGCTCGAGGTCACGATCGACTGGGCGGGGACCGAGCGAGCGGACGGCTGGTCGGTGACCGCCGACCTGGGCCTTGCGCCTGGCGCCGCGAAGGTTCCCCTGCTCCAGCTCGCGGCTCCGGTCCCGGTGGCGGCGGACCGCCTGGAGCGGCCGGGTGGGGCCTGGTTCGCCGGCCCGCCTCGTCGAGGCGAGCTCGACGCGGTGAGCCTGGCCGCCGCGGGCGAGCGGTTGCCGCCCGAAGCAGCGACCCTCCCTCAGGCGCTCCTGGAGGCCGGCCGACGCCAGGTCGGGCGCGTCTCCTGGCAGGCCGAGATTCCTGGGATCGAGCCCTGGTCGGCCGAGCTGCCGCGGCGTTATCCGCTCCGGATCTCGCTCCGCGACCCGGCCGGCGTGGTCGTCGAGGCAGTCGAGCTCCAGGTTGGGTTCCGGCGCGTCGAGATCGCGGGCAATGAGCTCTTGATCAACGGGCGGCCGGTCCTCATCCGCGGCGTGAACCGTCATGACTTCGACCCCCGGACGGGACGGGTGGTCACCGCCGCAGACCTCCGCGCTGACCTGGTGGCGATGAAGCGCTTCGGCTTCAACGCCGTCCGCACCTCGCACTACCCGAACGACCCGGCCTTCCTGGAGCTGGCCGACGAGCTCGGTCTGTACGTGATCGCCGAGGCGAACATCGAGTCTCACGCCTTCTGGGGCTCGCTGTGCGACGACTCCCGCTATCTCGCGGCGTGGCTGGACCGGGTCTCGCGGCTCGTCATCCGGGATCGCAACCACCCCTCGGTCATCGCCTGGTCGCTGGGCAATGAGTCCGGCCACGGTGCCAACCACGAGGCCGCCGCCGCCTGGGTCCGGCGGGTCGACCCGAGCCGGCCGCTCCACTATGAGGGCGCGATCCGCTTCGACTGGACCGCCGGCCGGTCGGTCACCGACATCACCTGCCCGATGTACCCGCCGATCGAAGCGCTCCTGGCCCACGCGAGATCCGGACGGCAGTCCCGTCCGCTCATCATGTGTGAGTACTCCCACGCCATGGGCAACAGCAACGGCACCCTGGCCGAGTACTGGGACGCGATCGAGTCGACCCCCGGCCTCCAGGGCGGCTTCATCTGGGAGTGGCGCGACCATGGCCTCGTCCAGCGCCTGGCCGACGGATCGACCCGCCTCGCCTACGGCGGCGATTTCGGCGACGAGCCAAACGACGGCAACTTCTGCATCGACGGCATCACGTTCCCCGACCGCTCGCCCAAGCCGGCCCTGTGGGAGCATGCCCAGCTGGCCCTGCCGGTCCGCGTCGCGCCGACGGCGGGTACGGCCGACCGCGGCGAGATCGAGCTGCTCAACCGGGCCGACTTCCGGGACCTGGGCTGGCTGCAAGCCAGCTGGGCGGTGTCGGTCGACGGGCTGGACGTGGCGGGCGGCGAACTGCCCCTGCCGCGGCTGGACCCGGGCGAACGGGCGACGGTTTCGCTCCCCGGTTACCGGCTGCCCGCGGCCGGCCAGGGCGAACGCTGGCTGACCGTGCGCTTCGCCCTGGCGGCCGACGAGCCCTGGGCGCCGGCCGGCTTCGAGCTGGGCTGGGCCCAGCTGCCGCTCGACGAGCCGACCGACGCGACGCCGGGGCAGCTCCCCGTGGGCGAGCACCGGCCGGCGACGGCAGTGGCGGGCCTCAGGGCGGCCGAGACGGCGGAGGGGGCGACGGCCGAGGCGGCGGGTGGCCCGGCGGTCGAGCTCGACAATCAGGGGCTGCTCATCCTCGATGGGCTCGCCGAGCCGCCCAGACTGGCCCTCTGGCGGGCGCCAACCGACAACGACCGGATCTCCGGCCTGGGCGAGGCCTGGGCCGCCTGGGGGATCGACTGCCTCGAGCGCGAGCTGCTGACCGTCGTTCGCGAACGCGACGGCGTCGTCGTGCGGGCCCTCTACCGGACCGCCGCCGGAATCCCGGTGCCGCACGAACAGCGACTGCACGCCCTGGCCGACGGAGCCATCGCCATCGACGAGCTGGTGACGATCCCCGACGCCCTGCCCGACCTTGCCCGAGTCGGGACGGTGCTGACCCTCGCTCCCGGCCCGGCCACCCTGACCTGGTTCGGGCGCGGGCCCCACGAGACGTACCCGGACCGCCGGCGCGGCGGCGCCGTGGGCCGCTGGCAGACGACCATCGATGCCCAGCACGTCCCGTACGTCCGGCCCCAGGAGAACGGCGGTCACGCCGACACCCGCTGGCTCGAACTCCGGGATCCGGCCGGTGGCGGCTGGCGGATCGAGCTCGACCGGCCGCGCCAGGTCTCGGTCTCCCGCTTCCGCGCCGAGGACCTGGCGGCGGCCCGTCATGCCGAGGAACTGCGACCCCGGGCCGAGACGATCGTCCACCTCGACGCGGTCCAGCGCGGGCTCGGCACCGCGAGCTGCGGGCCTGACACGCTGCCTCGGTACCTCGTGGCGATCGGTTCGCACCGCTGGTCGTGGCTGATCCGGCCGCTGCGCGGCCGACGACCCGGAGCGTCCTGATGGCGATCGAGTGGCGGGCGGCCGACCGCCAGCTCCATCTCCACAACGCGGCGGTCAGCTACCTGCTTCGCGTCCTCGACAACGGCTGGCTCGGCCATCTTCACTTTGGGGCTCCGCTTGCCCCCGGCCGCTCCTATGGTCATCTGGGGGCCGAGCGCTTCGATGGCTTCTCGAACCGGGTCGGCGAGCCCGTCCCGCTCGAGCTGCCGACGCCCGGCAGCGGCGACTACCGGGTCCCCGCCTTCGTCGTCGAGCAGCCGAGCGGCAGCACCGTCCTCGACCTGCGCTACGTCGGCCACGAGGTCCGGCCGGGCAAGCCGGCCCTGCCCGGACTGCCGTCCACCTACGTTGAGGCGGACAGCGAGGCCCAGACGGTCGAGGTCACGACCCGCGACGGACCATCCGGCCTCGAGGCCATCCTGCGCCTCACGATCTTCGAGGGCCGCCCGGTCATCGCCCGCTCCGTCACCCTCGCCAACCGGGGGAGCGAGCGACTCGTGGTCCGGGCGGCGATGAGCGCGGTCCTCGACCTACCGGACCACGACTGGCTCCTCGTCCAGCTCAGCGGCACCTGGGCACGCGAGCGGCACGTCCACGCCGCGCCGCTCCTCCCCGGGCGGCGCTCCATCGGCAGCGTCCGGGGCGCGTCCGGCCACGAGCACAACCCGGTCCTGCTCCTCCGACGGCCCGCCACCACGGAGGAGGCCGGCGAGGCGCTCGGCATCAGCCTCGTCTACTCCGGCAGCTTCCTCGCCGAGGCCGAGGTCGAGCCGCGGGGAACGACCCGCCTCCGGATCGGGCTGCAGCCGGACGGCTTCGCCTGGGCGCTCGAGCCGGGCGAGGAGCTGACCCTTCCCGAGGCGATCCTGGCCTGGTCGGGCCAGGGCCTGGGCGGGCTGAGCGACGCCTGGCACGCGCTCTACCGCGAGCGCCTGGCCCGCGGCCCGTGGCGCGATCGGCCACGCCCGGTCCTGCTCAACAGCTGGGAGGGCGTCTACTTCGACTTCGACCACCCGCGCCTGGTCGAGATGGCTCGCGCGGCGGCCGACCTTGGCATCGAGCTGTTCGTCCTCGACGACGGCTGGTTCGGCGAGCGCGACTCGGACACCAGCTCGCTCGGCGACTGGGTCGTCGACCGGCGCAAGCTGCCCGGCGGCCTCGCCCCGCTCGCCCACGACATCGAGGCGCTCGGGATGCGCTTCGGCCTCTGGATCGAGCCCGAAATGGTCAGCCCGCGCAGCCGGCTCTTCGCTGAGCATCCGGACTGGGCGATCGGGGTCACGGGACGGCCGCGCACGGAGAGCCGGAACCAGCTCGTCCTCGACCTGTCGCGGCCCGAGGTCGTCGACCACCTCGAGACCGCCATCGCCGGCGTTCTCGAGAGCGCCGCGATCTCCTACGTGAAGTGGGACATGAACCGCACGATCACCGAGCCGGCGAGTGCCGCCCTGCCCGCCGACCGGCAGGGCGAGCTGTTCCATCGCCACATCCTCGGGGTCTACGAACTGTGGCGGCGGCTGACCGATCGATTCCCGGACGTCCTGTTCGAGTCCTGCGCCGGAGGCGGCGGGCGTTTCGACCCTGGTCTCCTCGCCTTTGCCCCGCAGACCTGGACGAGCGACGACACGGACGCCGCGGAGCGGCTGCGGATCCAGTGGGGGACCTCGCTCGTCTACCCGCTCAGCGCCATGGGCGCCCACGTCTCGGCCGTGCCGAATCATCAGGTTGGCCGGGTGACGCCCCTGGCGACCCGCGCGGCGGTCGCCTTCTTCGGCGTCCTGGGCTACGAGCTCGACCCGCGCCGGCTGAGCGATGCGGAGCGCCGAGAGATCCGGGACCAGATCGCGTTCTACCGCCTGCGACGGGACCTGTTCCAGGGCGGTCGGTTCGTCCGCCTGCGGAGCCCGTTCGAGAGCGACGGCAACGAGACGGCCTGGATGACGGTCTCAGCCGACCGGCGCCGGGCGATCGTGGCCCACTACCGGCTCCTCGCCCGGCCGGTCCCGGAGGTGAACCGGCTGCGGCTGCGGGGCCTCGACCCGGCCCTCACCTACCGCGTCACCCCCTGGGCCGCCACGCCAGGCCCGGGACCCACCCTCCATGGCGGCGACGAGCTGCTCACGGTCGGCCTCACGCTCGAGCCGATCGCCGCCCCGGCGCCGCCCGGCCCGGGCGACTTCAGCGCGCGGCTCTTCGACCTCGAGGCGGTCGTCGGCTGACTCAGGTGGGCCCGCCCAGGCCGAGTCCGGCGCGGACCGGCGGCCGCTACGCCAGGACCCGCGCCCCGGCCGACGGCTCGACCTCGAAGACCTGCGGCCGCAGGCCGGTCCGGGCCGGGTACTGGTCGAGGATTGCCTGGCGGAGCGCTGGCACCGCCTCGGTGCGGACGAGGTTGATCGTGCACCCGCCGAAGCCGGCGCCGGTCAGGCGGGCGCCATAGACGCCGGGCGTGGCCATCGCGATCTCGACCAGGGCATCGAGTTCGGGGCTGCTCACCCCGTACCGGTCACGCAGCGAGACGTGGCTCGCCTGGAAGAGCCGCCCGGCCGCGGCGAGGTCCCCCGCGGCGAACGCCTCGACCACCGCCTGGACCCGGGCGTTCTCGCTGATGACATGCTCGGCCCGCAGCCGGCTGACCTCGTCGAGCACGCCGCCGACCGTGGCCAGCATGTCGAGTGTCACGTCGCGCAGGCTCCGGACGGCCGGGTTGCTGGCGGCGATCGCGGCAACCGCCGCTTCGCATTGGCGGCGCCGCTCGTTGTACGCCGACGCCTGGAGCCGGCGGGGTGACCCAGAGTGGCAGACCACGAGAGCCGCGTCGGCTAGCGGTACCGGCACAGTCCGGTGCTCCAGACTCCGGCAGTCAAGGAGGAGTGCGGCTCCCGGCTCCCCGAAGGTCGAGGCGAACTGGTCCATCAGACCGCAATTGACGCCCACGTAGCGGTTCTCGGCCCGCTGAGCGGTCAGGGCCAGGGCCATCCGGTCCATCGCCGGGACCGCGCCACCGGACAGGGCGAACGCCGCGGCGAGCTCCATCGCCGCCGAGCTCGAGAGCCCGGCCCCCACCGGCAGGTCGGAGGCCAGCAGGCCGCGGAAGCCGCGGGTCTCCACGCCGGCCTCGTCGAGCGCCCAGGCCATGCCGGCAATGTAGTCGATCCAGCCGCCCGTCCTGGGTCCGATTGCGTCGAGGTCGAACCCGGCCCGTTCGCCGCTGGCCAAGAGCGACACCTCGACCCGCCGGTCATCGGTCGGCACGAGCGCGATCGAGATGCCGAGATCGATCGCGCAGGGCAGGACGAAGCCGTCGTTGTAGTCGGTGTGCTCGCCGATCAGGTTCACCCGGCCGGGCGCCCGGACGACCCGGATCCGGCTCGGGTCGGCCGCGGCCAGCGGCTCGGTGAGCCGGAGCGCCGCGGCCAGGGCCGCGGCATCCATCCCTCGTTCGCTCGCCGCGTCGGTCACGGCCGGCCGCGGCTCGCGAGGCCGCCGACGCGCGCTCGCCGCCCG
>JAKAHU010000077.1 GCA_021825385.1 Chloroflexota bacterium
GCTCCCTCGACCAGATCGGGCCCTTTGCTCGCGACGCACGGGACGCCGCGGCGCTCCTCCACGCCGTCGCCGGGCGCGACGAGCGCGACTCGACCTCGGCTCCGGTGCCGGTCCCGGACGAGCTGCTCCAGCTGCCCGACGGCGACGAGGAGGCGGTCGGGGCCCTCGCCGGCCGGCGCTTCGGCCTGCCGCGCGAGTATTTCGTGGCCGGCATGGAGCCCGGCGTCGAGGCCCGGATCCGCGAGGCGGTGGCGACCCTCGAGAGCGCCGGGGCGATCGTCGAGGAGGTCAGCCTGCCCCACACCGACTACGGGCTCGCGACGTACTACATCGTCGCCCCGGCCGAGGCCTCGGCCAACCTCGCCCGCTACGACGGGATCCGCTACGGCGCCTCGAGCCGCGGCAGCGACGTCCTCGGCAACTACCTCGCCACCCGCGGCCGCGGCTTCGGGGCCGAGGTGAAGCGCCGGATCATGCTCGGTACGTACGCTCTCTCGGCCGGCTACTACGACGCCTACTACCTGAAAGCGCAGAAGGTGCGGACGCTGATCAAGGCCGATTTCGACGCCCTCTGGGCGGAGGGGTTCGACGCGCTCGTCGCCCCGACCAGCCCGACCGTCGCCTTCCGCTTCGGGGCCAGGATGGCCGACCCGGTCGCGATGTATCTCTCGGACGCCTGCACGCTGCCGGTGAACATGGCCGGCCTGCCCGGCGTCTCGATCCCGTGCGGGCTCTCGGACGGCCTGCCGGTCGGCCTCCAGCTGATCGGCGCGCCGTGGCACGAGGCCGACCTGTTGCGCTACGCCCGGGCCTACGAGGCCCTGACCGCGACGGCCGACTGGCGCGCCCTCGAGCCGACCGAGCTCCGGCTGGCCGATGATCCGGCGGCGCCGACGCCGGCCGAGCGGGCCGCCGCGCTGGCGGCCGGGGCCTGATCCGGGCCAGGAGGAGACGACGAGGACAACCGACGCGACTCGGATGGAGCCCGCCCTCCTGCCGACCGCCGAGCGCGCCGCCGGGCGGGCCGCGCCCCGCCCCCCGCTCGCCGAGCGAGCCCTGGCCGAGCGGGTCCGAGCCGTGCCGCCGTCGGGCATCCGCCGGTTCTTCGACATCCTGGCCACGATGGACGACGTGATCAGCCTCGGAGTGGGGGAGCCTGACTTCGACACGCCGCCGGCGATCGTCGCGGCCGGGATCGAGAGCCTGCGCCGGGGCCGGACGCACTACACGAGCAACTACGGGACGCTCGAGCTGCGCGCGGCCCTGGCCGCCCATCTCGAGCGGCGCTACGGGGTCCGGTACGACCCCGCCCGCGAGATCCTGATCACGATCGGGGCGTCCGAGGCGGTCGACCTCGCCCTCCGGGCGACCTGCGATCCCGGTGACGAGGTGATCCTCCACGAGCCGAGCTACGTCGCCTACGCCCCGGCCGTCACCTTCGCCGGGGGAACGGTGCGCCCCGTGCCAACCCGCCTCGAGGACGACTTCGCCCTCGATCCGGCCGCGGTCGAGGCCGCGATCACGCCCCGCACGAAGGCGCTCTTCCTGGGTTACCCGTGCAACCCGACCGGGGCGGTCCTGCCCGACGCGGTCCAGGACGAGCTGGCCCGGATCGCCGTCCGCCACGACCTGCTCGTCTACTCGGACGAGATCTACGACCGCCTGGCCTACGGCAGCTATCGCCACCGGCCGATGAGCGCCCTGCCGGGGATGTTCGAGCGGACGATCCTGATCGGCGGTTTCAGCAAGGCATATGCGATGACCGGCTGGCGGGTCGGCTACCTGTGCGCCCCGGCGGGGATCCTCGAGGGGATCGTCAAGGTCCACCAGTACGCGATCATGTCGGCCCCCACGACCGCCCAGGACGCGGCGCTCGAGGCGATCACCAACGGCGAGCCGGAGGTCGAGCGGATGCGCCTGGCCTACGACCGGCGCCGGCGCCTGCTCGTCGACGGCCTGAACGCGATCGGCCTGCCCACGTTCGAGCCGCGGGGCGCCTTTTACGCCTTCCCCCGGATCAGCTCGACCGGGCTCTCGTCGGACGAGTTCACCGAGCGTCTCCTGCGCCAGGAGCGGGTGGCGGTCGTGCCGGGCAACGCCTTCGGCCCGTCGGGCGAGGGTCACGTCCGGGCCTGCTACGCGACCTCCGAGGACGAGCTGCGCGAGGCGCTCGTCCGGATCGGACGGTTCGTCGAGCGCGTCCGCGGGGGCGGCCGATGAGCGTCCTGGGAGGCGCCCGATGAGTGCCGTCGGGGCGGCCGCCGGCGCCGGCGTGGCGGTCCTCGAGCGCTACGAGCCGGTGATCGGGATCGAGGTCCACTGCCAGCTGAAGACCGCCAGCAAGATGTTCTGCTCGTGCTCGACCGAGTACGACGGGGCGCCACCCAACACCCACGTCTGCCCGGTTTGCCTGGGGTTGCCCGGGGCGCTGCCGGTGATCAACCGGCGCGCTGTCGAGCATGTCCTCGCGACCGGCCTGGCGATCGAGGCGACGAACCCGGCCACGACCCGCTGGGACCGCAAGAACTACTTCTACCCGGACCTGCCCAAGGGCTACCAGATCAGCCAGTACGACCTGCCCCTGGCCGCGCACGGGCGGCTGGCGTTCGAGACCTCGACCGGGCCGTTCACCGTCGGCATCCGGCGGGCCCACCTCGAGGAGGACACGGCCAAGCTCGTTCACGTCACGACGGCCGATGGCCGGACGGTCAGCCTGGTCGACTTCAACCGCTCCGGCGCGCCGTTGATGGAGATCGTGACCGAGCCGGACATCCGGACCGCCGAGCAGGCCCGCCGTTACGCCGAGGAGCTGCAGCTGCTCCTGCGCGCGATCGGGGTCTCCGACGCCGACATGGAGCGCGGCCAGCTCCGGGTCGAGGCGAACGTCTCGCTCCGGCCGCGCGGCGCCGAGACGTTCGGGACCCGGGTCGAGGTGAAGAACATGAACTCGTTTCGCTCGGTGGAGCGGGCGATCGCGTTCGAGATCGAGCGCCAGGCGGCCGCCCTCGACGCGGGCGAGACGCTCACCCAGGACACCCGGGGCTGGGACGACACCCGCGGCGTGACGTATGTCATGCGCTCGAAGGAGGACTCCCAGGACTACCGCTACTTCCCGGAGCCCGACCTGCCGCCGCTGCGGCTCGACCCGGCCTGGCTGGCCGAGATCCGGGCCCGCCTGCCGGAGCTGCCGGCCGCCCGGCGGGCGCGCTACCAGGCCGCCCTCGGCCTCTCCGCCTACGACGCGACCGTACTCGTCAACGAGCCCCGGGCGATCGAGCTGTTCGAGGCCCTCGTCGGGGCCGGGATCGAGCCGAAGCGCGCCTCGAACTGGGTGACCGGTGAGTACCTGCGTCTCCTGCGTCGGTTCAGCACGGCCGACGCGGCCTGGCTCGAACCGTCCCGGCTCGGCCGCGAGCTGGCCGAGCTGATCCGGCTCCAGGCCGCCGACCAGATCACGGCCACGAACGCCAAGGAGGTGTTCGAGGCGCACTTCGAGACCGGGCAGGCGATCGCCGCGATCATCGCCGCCAGGGGTTTCACGAAGATCTCGGACGAGGCGATGCTCGAGGGGACGGTCGACCAGGTCCTTGCGGCCAACCCCTCGGCGGTCGCCGACGTCCGGGCCGGCAAGCCCCAGGCGATCGGGTTCCTCGTCGGCCAGGTGATGAAGGCGACCCGCGGCCAGGCGAACGCGGCGCTGGTCGGGGAGGTGCTCCGGCGGCGGCTCGGGGGGCAGGGCGGCTGATGGGTCCGCTCAACCTCCTCCTGTGGGTGCTCGGGACCGGATTGATCGTCATCGGCTCGGCCCGCGTGCGCGGGCCCTGGCGGCGCTACCGCGAGCTGAAGGCGGCCGACGAGAACGTCGCCCGCTACGAGGCCTGGCGGGGCGGGGTCCGCGGCTCCTCCCCGACCGGGGCGTCGGCGGCGATGGAGCTCCTCCGCCGCCAGATCCGGACCGGGGCGGGGATCGTCGTGGCCGGGTTCCTGCTCGTCCTGTTCGGCTTCCTCGTCGGGCAGGCCTGACCCGCCCGCCCCCGGCCAGCGGGGCCGACGGATGACGGCCCGATCGCGCCGGCTCAGCCGCGGAGCAGGCGCTGGTGCTCGATCTTCGTGCAGCGGTCCATGACCACGGCCAGACCACCGGCGGCGGCGATCCTGGCCGCCTCCCAATCGACGATCCCGAGTTGGAGCCAGAAGCAGCGCGCGCCGGCGGCGACCGCCTCGGCCGCATGGGGGGCGCACTGGCCGGCGCGGCGGAAGACGTCGACGATGTCGACCGGGCCGGTCGCCTCGACCGCCTCGGCCAGCGAGGGCCAGGCGCGCAGCCCGGCCACCCGGCTCGCGTTCGGGTTGATCGGCAGGCAGTCGTAGCCGGCCCGGACGAGGTAGCGGAGGACGTCGTGAGACGGCCGCGACGGGTCGTCCGAGGCGCCGATGACGGCGATCCGGCGGGCGGTCCGGAGGAGTTCGGCGATCCCGGCCTCGTCGAGCAGGGGGACGGTCCCCCGGCCCTCCTGGAGATCGAGGACGGCCCGGGCGCGCTCGCGTTCCTCGGCGGTCACGCCGGGCTCGGTCCGGCGGCCAGGTGACGGCCCCGGGTGGGCTGCTGGTGGTGGATCTGGAGCGGTGCTGATTGCATTGCGCGGCGCCTGGTCGGATGTGCATACTGTGGGCCGAGCGTGGCCGGCGGTCCCCCGGGCGACACCGGAACCGGGCCGGGACCTGCCCCACGACCGACCGGCGAGCCCGATCCACCGCTCGCCGGCGACATCGGGTGCACCAGTATCGCACCCCAGCATTGGAGGAGACCACGTTGCGGACCACACGCGCGCTTGTCGGCCTGTTGGCCACGGCATCGATCGTCTTTGCCGCCTGTTCAGGGGCAGCGACGACGGCCCCCTCGGCCTCGCCGAGCGAGGCACCCTCGACCGCACCCTCGACCGCTCCGTCCGAGGCCCCCAGCGCCACCCCGGTCGCGTTCAAGGCCTGCGAGGTCAGCGACACCGGCGGGATCGACGACAAGGGCTTCAACCAGAACGCCTGGGAGGGCGTCCAGAACGCCCAGAAGGAGTTCAATCTCTCGGAGATCAAGTTCCTCGAGTCGACCGCCGAGACCGACTACGCCCGGAACATCCAGACGTTCATCGACGAGAAGTGCGACATCATCATCACCGTCGGCTTCCTGCTCGGTGACGCGACGAAGGCGGCCGCGGAGGCGAACCCGAACCAGAAGTTCGCCATCGTCGACTTCGCCTACGATCCGCCGCTCCCGAACGTGGCCGGGATCGTCTTCCAGATCGACGAGGCGACGTTCCTGGCCGGCTACCTGTCGGCGGGGATGTCGAAGACCGGCATCGTCGGCACGTACGGCGGGATCAACATCCCGCCGGTCACCCAGTTCATGGACGGCTACGCCGCCGGGATCAACTACTACAACAAGCAGAAGGGCACCAAGGTCAAGCTCCTGGGCTGGGACCCGGTGAAGAAGCAGGGCTCGTTCACCGGCGACTTCAGCGACACGGCCAAGGGTCGCCAGCAGGCCGAGGGCTTCATCCAGGAAGGCGCCGACATCATCATGGCCGTCGCCGGCCCGGTCGGTCTCGGCTCGATGGCCGCCGTCCAGGACGCGAACAAGAGCGGCAACAACGTGATGTTCATCGGGGTCGACGTCGACCAGGCGCTCTCGGCACCCGAATACCAGGACATCATGCTCACCTCGATCATGAAGCGGATCGACAACGGCGTGAAGGGTGCGATCAAGGCGGCCCTGGACGGGACGTTCAAGGGTGGCGTGCTCGTCAACACCCTCGCCAATGAGGGCGTCGGACTCGCTCCGTTCCACAGCTTCGAGGACAAGGTACCGGCCGATCTCAAGGCCGAGATCGACGCCACCAAGGCGAAGATCATCTCCGGCGAGATCAAGATCGCGGACTGGCTCGCCCCCCAGTCCTGATGCCCCGGTTCAGCCCGGACACGGACGGCGCCCGCGAGGGCGCCGTCCGTCGTTCACCCCCACGATGACCGCCTCCCGTCGTCCTCGCCTGGCCGTCGTCGGCAGCTACGGGGTCGGTCTCGTGTTCGACGTGGACGTCGCTCCCGGCCCCGGCGAAACGGTCCATGGTCGCTCGTTCCGGGTCGACCACGGTGGCAAAGGCTCGAACCAGGCTGTCGCGGCGGCCCGCCTGGGGGCCGAGGTCCGGTTCCTCACCGCCCTGGGCGAGGACGACTTCGCGCCGAGGGCGCTCCGGCTGTGGCAGGAGGAGGGCGTCGATGCGATCGCCATCCGGCCGCCGGGCAGCGCCACGATGGCCGGCGCGATCATCGTCGAGGCGTCCGGCGAGAACCGAATCGTGATCGCCGCCGGCGCCCTCGGCCGGCTTCGGGGAGAGGATGTCGAGCGGGAGGCGGTGCTCTTCGACCGGGCGGACGTCCTCCTCGTCCAGCTCGAGATCCCCCTCGCCGCCGCCGCCGCGGCACTCGCCCTGGCTCGCGCCCGCGGCCTGACGACGATCCTGAACCCGGCCCCGGCGCCCGATCAACCGCTCTCGCCGGCCGTCCTGTCGAGCGTCGACTACCTCACCCCGAACCTCCACGAGGCGCGCCGGCTCCTTGGCCGGGCCGACGGGGAGCCGGAGGAGGTGGCGACGAGGCTGGCCAGGACGACCGGTCGAACGGTCGTCATGACCGTCGGTGCGCGGGGCGCTTTGATCGCCGATGGGGAGGAGCTCGTCCCGGTCCCGGCTCCGGTCGCTCCGGTCGTCGTCGACAGCACCGGCGCCGGTGACGCGTTCAACGCCGGGTTCGCGTTCGGTCTGGCATCCGGCCGCGGGCTGGCCGAGGCGGTCGCCCTCGGCTGCCGCTGCGGGGCCTGGTGCGTCGGCCATCCGGGGGTCATGCCCGGCCTGCCCCGCCTGGCCGACGTCGACCCGGCGGCGAGGCGCGCCATCTGAGATCATCGCCCCCAGCACCAGCCCGCCAGCTCCGAGAGGATCCCGTGCCGACCCGCCTGATCATCGACACCGATACCGCCGCCGACGACTGCTTCGCGATTCTGGTCGGACTCCTGCACCCCGAGGCGCGCCTCGAGGCGGTCACGGTCGTGGCCGGCAACGTCGCCTTCGACCAGCAGGTGAAGAACGCCCTGATCACCCTCGAGGCGGCCGGTCGCGGCGGCACCGTGCCGGTCTTTCCCGGCGCGCGCCGGCCGCTCCTCCGCGACTGGGTGAGCGCCGAGTACGTCCACCTCGATGGCAAGGGCGGCGCGAGCTGGCCGGAACCGGCCCAGCGCCCGGAGCGCGAGCACGCGGTCGAGGCCCTGGTCCGGCTGGTCGACGCCAACCCGGGCGAGCTCTCGCTGGTCGCGATCGGGCCGCTCACGAACGTCGCCCTGGCCGCGGCGCGCGACCCCGAGTTCGCCCGCAAGCTGCGCGCCCTGTACGTGATGGGCGGCAGCAACAACGCCCGGGGCAACATCACGCCCGCGGCCGAGTACAACTTCTACGTCGATCCGGAAGCGGCCCGGATCGTCTTTCGGGCCGGTTTCGAGGTGACCGTCGTGACCTGGGATCTCACCCTCCGCCAGGCGGTCTTCGGGCGCCCGCAGCTCGACCGGATCCGCGCCCTCGGCACACCCCTGGCTCGCTTCTTCGACATCGTCAACGGACCAACCCTTGCCTTCGACGAGAGCGTCGGGATCCCGGGCAGCACCCACCCCGACACGCTCACCTGCCTGGTCGCGGTCCAGCCCTCGATCGTCCGCCGGAGCGCGCCCTACCACATCGACGTCGAGACCGCGGGCGAGCTGACCCGCGGCTACTCGATGTTCGACTGGGGCGTCTTCGGGCGAACCCCGAATGCCCGGGTGGTCGAGGAGATCGACGAGCGGGGTTTCTACGACACGTTCGTCGGGCTCCTCTCGGGCGGGGCCGGCCAATGACCGGCCGCGAGCGCGTCCTGGCCCGGGTCGACCGCTCCCTGGCCGGACGGATCCAGCACACCCTGATCCGTCCGGGCGTCCGCTACGAGGAGCTCGAGCGGCACTGTCACGAGTGCCTCGAGTACGGGTTCCAGGCCGCGATGATCCCGGCCAACTGGGTCCCCGAGGCAAAGCAGCTCCTGGCCGGGAGCATCGTCCGGGTCGCTTCGGCGGTCGATTTCCCGAACGGGGCGATGACCACCGCCGGGCGGGTGGCCGAGGCGAGGGCGGTGATCGAGGCCGGAGCCGACGAGATCGACATCGGGGTTCCGCTGGGCTGGTTCCTGGCCGGTCGGGTCGATCGCTTCCGGGACGACCTGGCGGCGGTCGTGCGGGCCGCCGCGCCCGCCCCGGTCAAGGTGATGCTCGAGCTGCCGCTCGTGCCGCGCGAGCGCTGGGATGCGCTCGTCGACGCCGCCGTGGCGGCCGGTGTGCGCTACGTGAAGAACGCGAGCAGCGGCGCGGTCGGGGTCGCGACGCCCGAGGAGATCGCCTACCTCCGGGCACGAGTGCCCCCGACGGTTGGGGTGAAGGCCTCGGGCGGGATCAGGACCGCCGACCAGGTCCGGGCCCTGCTCGCCGCCGGCGCCGACCTCGTCGGCACGAGCAGCGGGATCGCGATCGTGAGCGGTGCGGGGGCCGCGCCGGACGACGGCTCGAGGTACTGATGGCCGCCTCCCGTTCCTCGCGCCCGGAGGCGGCTCGTTGCGGCCGCACCCACCGGTTCGGCATACTGCGCCGGAGTGTGCCCGGCCCGGGTCGTTCCCGGTGGACCTGGATTCTGGAGAGTCCTCGCCTGTGAAGCTCGAGCTGCGCGGGATCACGAAGCGATTCCCGGGGGTGGTCGCCAACGACGAGATCAGCCTGACCATCGAGCCGGGCGAGATCCACGCCCTGCTGGGTGAGAACGGGGCCGGCAAGACGACCCTGATGAACGTCCTCTACGGGCTCTACCATCCCGATCAGGGCGAGATCCTGGTCGACGAACGGCCCGTTCGCTTCCAGGGCCCCGGTGACGCGATCGCGGCCGGGATCGGGATGGTCCACCAACACTTCATGCTCATCCCGGTCCTGACCGTGACCGAGAACGTGATGCTCGGGGCCGAGTCGGTCCGCGGGCCGGTTGGCCTGCTCGACCTGCCCGATGCCCGGCGCCGGATCGTCGAGGTTTCCGAGCGCCATGGGCTGCGAGTGGATCCGGACGCCAGGATCGAGGACCTGCCCGTCGGGGTCCGCCAGCGAGTCGAGATCATCAAGGCCCTCTATCGGCGCTCCGAGGTTCTGATCCTCGACGAACCGACCGCGGTCCTGACTCCCCAGGAGTCGGACGAGCTGTTCGGGATCATGCGCTCGCTCGTGGCCAGCGGCACCTCGATCATCTTCATCACCCACAAGCTCGATGAGGTGATGGCGATCGCGGACCGGATCACCGTCCTGCGGCGAGGCAAGGTGGTCGGCACGACCCGGCCGGCGGAGACCGACCAGGAGCAGCTGGCGACGATGATGGTCGGGCGGGGGGTCGAGCTCGTCGTCTCCAAGCCGCCGGCCCGGCCGGGCGAGCCGGTCCTCGAGGTGCGCGGACTGGTCGTGCGTGACGATCGTGACCAGGTTGCGGTCAACGGGGTCGACCTCGTGGTGCGGGCAGGGGAGATCGTCGCGGTGGCCGGTGTCCAGGGCAACGGCCAGACCGAGCTGGTCGAGGCGATCACCGGCCTGCGCCCGATCGAGGCGGGCGAGATCCGGATCGCCGGCCAGGCCATCCGGCCCGACCCACGCCACATCTTCCAGGCCGGGGTCGGCCACATCCCGGAGGACCGAACCGAGGACGGGCTCGTGTCCGGGTTCACCGTGGCCGAGAACCTGGTCCTGAACACGTACTTCCTTCCGCCCTATTCGCGCGGCCTGCGCCTGGACCGGGAGCGGATCATCGCCGCCGCCCGTGAGGCGGTCGAGACGTTCGACATCCGGACCCCGTCGGTCTTCAACGACGTCGCCACTCTCTCGGGCGGCAACCAGCAGAAGGTGATCGTCGCCCGCGAGTTCAGCCGCCCGATCAAGGCCCTCGTCGCGGCCCAGCCGACGCGCGGGCTCGACGTCGGCTCGATCGAGTACATCCACAAGCGGATCGTGGCCAAGCGTGACGAGGGGCTGGCGGTCCTGATCGTGTCGACCGAGCTCGACGAGGTCCTCGCCCTGGGCGACCGGATCGCAGTCATGTACCAGGGCCGGATCGTGGGCATCCTCGAGCCGGCCGAGGCGACGCTCGAGCGGTTGGGGCTGCTCATGGGTGGCGCGCACCCCGAAGACCGGACGGCCGAGGAGGTGGCCGCCCTGGCCGGCACGATCACCGGCGGCGGCACGATGCCCGGCGGGGGAGCGATGACCGGCGGAGCGGCGGGAGGCGGGGCATGACCAACGGCGGTCCCGGCCCGGAGACCAACCTCGCCCCGGAGGCCGGCTCGAGCCGGTCGCCACAGTCCGGCGAACCGGCCGAGCTCGGCGAGGAGGCCGCCCGCTCGCTCGGCGCGCGGCTGGCCGGCCTGGCTCGGAGCCTGATCATCCCGGCCCTGGCGATCGTGAGCGGCCTGATCATCGGCGCGCTCGTGATCATCTTTTCCGACCTCAAGGTCGTCGCGCTCTGGACGAGCGATCCGGGCGCCGCCTTCAACGCCTCGGTGCGGGACGTTGCCAACGCGTACGGTGCCTTGTTCGCCGGCTCGCTGGGCGACCCGGGCCGGATCGCCGCGGCGATCAGCTCGGGCGACCCGGACCAGATGACCCGGGCCCTGCGCCCGATCAGCGAGAGCCTCCTGTCGGCCACCCCGCTCATCTTCACCGGGCTCTCGGTCGCGCTCGGGTTCCGCTCGGGCCTGTTCAACATCGGGGCCGAGGGTCAGCTCTACGTGGGCGCTCTGTTCGCGGTCGTGGCCGGCTTCTCGTTCGGGGGCCTGCCGCCGGTCATCCACATGCCCCTGGCGATCGCGTTCGGATTCCTCGGCGGAGCGCTGTGGGGGTTCGTGCCCGGGCTCCTGAAGGCGCGCACCGGGGCCCACGAGGTGATCGTCACGATCATGCTCAACTACGTCGCCTACCGCTTCGTCGACCTGGCCCTGAAGAACCCCCCGGTCCAGCGCGAGGGCGCCACGAACCCGATCTCCAAGTTCGTCCTCGACAGCGCCGCGGTCCCGTTCATCATCCCGGGCCTGCGGGTAACCTGGTGGTTCGTGCTCGCCCTCGTCGCGGCCGCCGTCATCTCCTGGCTCCTGTTCAAGTCGACCAAGGGCTTCGAGTTTCGGGCGGTCGGGCTGAATCCGCAGGCCGCCCGTTACGCCGGGATGAACATCGCGCGCACGACGATCCTGACGATGGTGATCGCCGGCGGCCTGGCCGGCCTGGCCGGGGCATCGGTGATGCTCGTGCCGCAGGGCAAGCTGACCCCCGGCTTCTCGCCCGGCTACGGCTTCGACGCGATCGCGCTGGCCCTGCTCGGCAAGTCCCGCCCGGCGGGCGTCGTCGCCGCGGCGATCCTGTTCGGGGTCCTCCGGGCCGGGGCGACCCCGATGCAGGCGGCAACGGCGATCCCGATCGACCTGGTCGTCGTCGTCCAGGCGCTCGTGATCATGTTCGTCGCCGCGCCGGCGCTCGTCCGGGGCATCTACCGGCTCCGGGTTCCGAAGGGCGCGCCGGCCGAGGTCTTCTCGAAGGGCTGGGGCTCATGAGCGCCGTCGCCGCCCGGCCGATCGTCCTCGGCCCGCTCGCGATCCGCCGCCACCAGGTGAGCGGGCTCGTGTACCTCGCGATCGC
This sequence comes from Chloroflexota bacterium, assembly GCA_021825385.1. Lineage (GTDB taxonomy): Bacteria > Chloroflexota > Limnocylindria > Limnocylindrales > CSP1-4 > JAKAHU01. The sequence goes on from JAKAHU010000077.1 coordinate 11,780, forward strand.
GGCGCTGATCGCGATCGCCTTCGGGGCGGGGGCGAGCGGCGGTTCGGTTTCCACCTTCGACCTGAACACCCGGAGCGTCGAAACCAAGCTGCCCCTGGTGGTCCTGCCCACGGCCGCGACGGCCTATGCCCTCGCCCTCGCCTGCGCGTTCCTGGGCGCGGTCCAGCTCGTGCGCGGGTTCGGGGCGAGGCGCGGTCTCGTGCTCGGCCTGGTGGCCCTGGTGACCGTCAGCGCGTTCCTCGTCTGGGCCGCCTCGGACCGCTCGATGAACCTCGTCGGGGTCCTGGGGGCGAGCCTCCAGCGCGCCACGCCGCTCACCTTCGCCGCCCTCTCGGGGGTTCTGTGCGAGCGCGCCGGTGTCGTCAACATCGCCATCGAGGGGATGCTTCTGACGGGCGCCTTCACCGCCGCGGTGGCCGGCAGCCTGCTCGGCCCGTGGGGCGGCGTGCTGGCCGCGATGGCCGTCGGCGGGTTGCTCGGGGGCCTCCTGGCCGTGCTCGCGATCCGCTATCGGGTCGACCAGATCATCGCCGGCACGGTGATCAACATCTTTGCCACCGGGATCACGGCCTTCCTCTCGGCGCGCGTCCTGACCGACGTGCCCGCGCTCAACGCCCCCGAGCGGTTCGCCCCGATCGCGCTGCCGGTCCTGGCCGATATCCCGGTCGTTGGCCCGATCCTGTTCGAGAACAACGTCTTCGTGTACGCCCTGTTCGGGCTGGTCGCGCTCCTCCACGTCGCGCTCTTCTACACCCGCTGGGGTCTCCGTGTCCGGGCGGTGGGCGAGCATCCGCGGGCGGCCGACACAGTCGGGATCAACGTCCTGGGGACGCGTTACCGGAACGTCATCCTGGGTGGCATGGTGGCCGGGCTCGGTGGCGCCTTCCTGATCCTCGGCTCGACCGGGCGGTTCGATCGCGACATGACCGCCGGGCGCGGGTTCATCGGCCTGGCGGCGATGATCTTTGGGGCCTGGACGCCAATCGGCTCGTTCCTGGCCAGCCTGGTCTTCGGGTTTGCCGATTCGCTCCAGGCGCGGCTGGCGATCCTGAATGTGCCGATCCCCTCGGAGCTGCTGCTCATGGTCCCGTACCTGGTCACGATCCTGGTCGTGGCCGGCCTCGTCGGGCGGGCGCGGGCCCCGGCCGCGGACGGCCGGCCGTACGAGAAGGAATGACCGGGGCGGGCTCCAACGGTGCGGGCGAGCCCCGGCCAAGCGTTGACCGCCGGCCGCGCCCGGTCGTCCTCGACTGTGATCCGGGCCATGACGACGCGCTGGCGATCCTGCTCGCCCTGGCCCGGCCCGAGCTGCAGGTGCTGGCGGTCACGACCGTGGCCGGCAACGCCCCGCTCGAGCGCACGACCCGGAACGCGCTCCGGGTCCTGACCCTCCTTGGCCGGACCGACGTCCCGGTCGCCTCGGGAGCCGAACGGCCGCTCGTACGGGCACCCTGGATCCCGGTCGAGTTCCACGGCCAGAGCGGGCTCGACGGGGCCGACCTGCCCGAGCCGGCCGTCCGGCCGGTGGCCGAGGATGCGATCGAGCTGACCGCCCGGGTTGTCCGTGAGGCGGCCAACCCGGTCACCCTCGTCCCGACCGGACCGCTGACCAACATCGCCCTGTTCCTGCGCGCTCACCCACGCCTGGTGCCCCGGATCGGGGCGATCTCGCTCATGGGCGGCTCGCTCGGCGAGGGGAACACGACCGCCGCGGCCGAGTTCAACCTGTGGTCGGACCCCGAGGCCGCCGCGATCGTCTTCGAGGCCGGCATCCCGATCCTGATGTCGGGCCTCGACGTCACCCACCAGGCGCTCGTTCTGCCGCCCGACATCGCCCGCCTCGAGCACGTGGGGGGACGGACGGGTCGGGTCTTCGCCGATCTGCTCCGCTTCTTCGCGGTCCACCACCGCCAGCGCTACGGCTGGGACGGTCCGCCGATCCACGACGCCGTGGCGGTGGCGCGGCTCGTCGAGCCCGGTCTGGTCATGAGCCGGCGCCTGCGCGTCGACGTCGAGACGGCCGGTGAGCTGACCCGCGGCCGGACCGTGGCCGACCCGGAGGGGCTCTCGGGTCGCCCACCGAACGCCGAGGTCGGGTTGGCGATCGATCGCGAGCGGTTCGTCGACCTGCTCGTCGAGGCCGTCGCCAGCTTCGCCTAGGGACGCGTCCGCCGCGCCTCGGCTCGCGGTCCGCCGGCCGGTCCGGCCGCCCACCGGACAGCCGCCGGATGGCCGACGGTGCGGGCGCTTACCATAGGGCCCGATGACCCTTGCCCCGAACGACTTCGTCCACCTCCACGTCCACTCCGAGTTCAGCCTCCTCGACGG
>JAKAHU010000336.1 GCA_021825385.1 Chloroflexota bacterium
GCGCTCCGGGCCCTGACCCGGCTCCCGCGGCTGCCCTCGCGCCTGCTCTACGCGCCCCGCGGCCCGATCCTGCTTCGGCCGGAGGTCGAGGCCGCCACGGCCGCGCTGGAGGGGCTGCGGCTCGTGAGCCGGGACCGGGCGGCGCTCGTCCTGACCGTCGATCCGGCCTGGGACGAGGCCAGCCCGCTCGTGGCGGCCTTCTCCCGGGCGGGGTTCCGCGCCGCGACCCGCGACGTTCAGGTCTCGCGCACCGCCACGATCGTGCCGCTCCACGCGGACGAAGAGCTGCAGCACCGGCTCCTCGGCAGCAGCACCGCGAACCTGATCAACCGGGCCCGCCGCCTCGGGATCGATGCCGAGCAGGTCGACCTCTCCAACCAGAGCGGGCGCGAGGCGTCGCTGGCGGCGTTTCATGCCCTCCTGGCCGAGACCGGTGGGCGGCGCGGGTTCATCGTCCGCGAGCGTGACTACCTGCTCGCCCAGTGGCGTGGCCTCGGTCAGGCAGGCCTGGCCCACCTCTGGTTCGCCGTCCACGAGGAGCGCCGGGTGGCCGGGATGCTCCTGCTCACCTGTGGCCGGCGGCTCGTCCTCTTCCAGGCCGGGTCGAACCCGGCGCCGGGGATCCCGCGGGCCGAGGCGAACCGCTACCTCCACTGGGTGGTCATGCGCTGGGCGGCCGAGACCGGCTACGCCGAGCTCGACCTGGGCGGGGTGGACACTCCGACCGCCCCGGGTCTGCCGGCCGGTCCCGAGCATCCGCTCTGGTCGCTCTATGAGTTCAAGCGCAGCTTCGGCGCTCGTGGGGTCGTCCACGTCCGGGCTCACGAGCTGGTGGCCAACCCCCTCGTCGCCCGGGCCTGGGCGCTGCTCCGGCAGGGGCGGCCGCGCTCCGGCCGGGGGTGAGGCTTGGCCGGAGCCCCGGCTCCTGGCGGGGAGCCCCGGGCTTGGCTCGCCGGCGGGGGGCGCTACAGGCTGACGATCGTTGCCCCGTCGCCACCCTCGCCTCGCTCACCGGCCCGGATCGAGCGGACGAGCGGGTGGCCGGCGGCGAACGACCGGACGGCGTCGCGCAGGGCGCCCGTACCCAGGCCGTGGATGATCGTCACGCGATGGAGGCCGGCGAGGACCGCGTCATCGAGATAGCGGCCCAGGACGGCGAGCGCCTCCTCGACCCGCGCCCCCCGCAGGTCGAGCGACGAGGCGACCGAGCGCGTCCGCTCGAGCCGGATCGCCGAGGCGGTCCCCCCGGTCATCTCCCCTCCCCGAGCCTCCGCCGCCCGGTCGCGGATGGGTCGTCCCCCGCCTCCCGCCCGGCCACCGTCGCCCCCGGCCGGCACGAGCGGCTCGAGGTCGTCGAGCTCGACCGTCACCCGCAGGCCGCCCGCCTCGAGCGTCGCCCGCCGGCCGCCGCGCTCGAGGGCGGCGATCCGGCCTTCCCAGCCCTGGCTCCGGCTTCGCGCCCGCTCCCCCACCCGCCAGCTGGCCGGGGCCCGGACCGGTGCCGGAGGCGCCGGCGCCTCGAGCGGCTCGGACTTCGGCAGCTGCTCGAGGTGGCCGGCGACACGCTCGAGGGCGGCGTCGATCGACTGGACGGTGAGCGTCTCACGCTCGAGCGCCCGGCGGGTCGCCCGGACCTCCTCCTCCAGTTCGGCCACGATCCGCTCCGCAGCCGCGCGTGCCTCGCGCACGATCGCCTCGCGCTCGCGCCGAGCGCGCCGCCGCTCCTCGTCGGCGACCCGAAGCGCCTCGGCCGCCCGGGCCTCGGCGGCCCGGGCCCGCTCGAGCGCCTCGGCCGCGGCCCCCTCGGCCGCCTTGATCGAGGCCAGCGTCTGCTCGAGCGCGACGTGCGCCTCGGAGAGCCGTGAGCGCGCCTCGGCCACGATCGACTCGGGCAGGCCGAGCCGCTCGGCGATCGCGAAGGCCTGGCTCCCGCCGGGCAGGCCGATCGTCAGGCGGTAGGTCGGGCTGAGCGTCTCGAGGTCGAACTCGACCGACGCGTTCTGGGCGGCCGGGGTGTTGTGGGCGTAGGCCTTCAGCTCGGCGTAGTGGGTCGTCGCGGCGACGAGTGACCCGGTCCGGATGAAGTGGTCGAGCAGGGCCTGGGCGAGGGCCGACCCCTCGGCCGGGTCCGTCCCGGCGCCGAGCTCGTCGAGCAGGACCAGCGTGCCCGGCCCGGCCGCCTCGACGATCCGCACGATCGTGCGCAGGTGGCCGCTGAAGGTCGACAGCGATTGGGCGATCGACTGCTCGTCGCCGATGTCGGCGAAGACGTCGTCGAACACCGGCAGGCGGCTGCCCGGGTCGGCCGGGACGTGAAGTCCGGCCTGGTGCATCAGTGACAGGAGGCCGATCGTGCGCAGGGCGACCGTCTTGCCGCCGGTATTGGGCCCGGTGATCACGAGCGCCGTGTAGCCGTCGCCGAGCCGGACGTCGATCGGCACGACCCGGCCGGTCAGCCCGGGATGGCGGGCGCCGAGCAGGACGAGCTCCGGGCGCGCGGCGGTCTCGGCCCGGACCGCGCCCATCTCCGCCGCCAGGCGCGCCTTGGCGGTCCACAGGTCGAACCTGGCCAGGGCATCGAGGGACTCGCGGAGCAAGGCGGCCTGGGCGGCCACGAGCGCCGAGAGCTCGTCGAGGATCCGCTCGACCTCGGCCTGCTCGGCGGCCTGGGCCTCGCGCCAGGCGTTGCCCAGCTCGACCGCCACGAGCGGTTCGACAAACAGGGTCTGGCCGCTGCCCGAGGCGTCGTGGACGATCCCCTTGACCCGGTTGCGGGCCTCGGCCTTGATCGGCACGACGTAGCGGCCATTGCGCAGGGTGATGATCGGTTCCTGGAGCGCACCGCCGAGCTCCGAGCCAACGAGGGCCTCGAGCCGGTGGCGGAGTCGCTCGTAGGCGATCCGGACCGCGGCCCGCAGGCCGCCCAGGCGCGGCGAGGCCGTGTCCAGCAGCTCGCCGACCGGATCGAAGCTGCGGGCGAGCGTGCCCCGGAGCGCCGGGAGCGGATGGAGCTCGCGACCGAGCTGGCGAAGGAGCGGTCGCCGTTCCTCGGCCAGGGAC
>JAKAHU010000078.1 GCA_021825385.1 Chloroflexota bacterium
CCCCAGGCGATCGAGAAGCTCGCCGACGGGCTGGCCCGCGGGCTGCGCCACCAGACCCTGCTCGGCGCGACCGGAACCGGCAAGACGTACACGATCGCCCAGGCGATCGCCCGGCACAACCGGCCGACGCTCGTCCTGGCCCACAACAAGACCCTTGCCGCACAGCTCTACGCCGAGTTCCGCGAGTTCTTCCCGGACAACGCGGTCGAGTACTTCGTCAGCTACTTCGACTACTACCAGCCCGAGGCGTACCTGCCCCGGAGCGACACGTACATCGAGAAGGACTCGAGCCGGAACGAGGAGATCGACAAGCTCCGCCACGCCGCGACCCACGCCCTGTTCGAGCGGCGCGACGTGATCATCGTCGCCTCGGTCTCGTGCATCTACGGTCTCGGTGCCCCGGTCGACTACGGGGCGACCGTGCTCCGGCTCCGGGTCGGCGGCCAGTACCGGCGCGACGCCGTCCTCCGCCACCTCGTCGATCTCCAGTACCAGCGCAACGACGCCGCCCTTGCCCGCTCCCGCTTTCGGGTCCGTGGTGACACGCTCGAGATCGGGCCGGCCTCCGACGACCGGATCGTGCGGGTCGAGTTCTTCGGCGACGAGATCGAACGGATCACCGAGCTCGACCCGCTGACCGGCGAGCTGCTCGCCGAGCGTCGGGAGCTGAACGTCTACCCGGCGACCCACTTCGTGACCCCGGCCGACAAGCTCGCCCTGGCCCTCGTCGACATCGAGCGGGAGATGGAGGAACGGGTGGCCGAGCTCGAGGCCGCCGGGCGGGCGCTCGAGGCGGCGCGCCTGCGCCAGCGGACGACGTTCGACCTCGAGATGATGCGCGAGCTCGGCTACTGCAGCGGGGTCGAGAACTACTCGCGCCACCTCTCGCGGCGCGAGCCGGGCTCGCGGCCCTGGACGCTCCTCGACTACTTCCCGCCCGACTGGCTGCTCGTTGTCGACGAGAGTCACATGACGATCCCCCAGGTCGTGGGGATGTACAAGAACGATCGGACGCGCAAGGAGATCCTGGTCGATTTCGGGTTCCGGCTGCCCTCCGCGCTCGACAACCGCCCGCTCACGTTCGAGGAGTTCGAGGCGACCGTCCACCAGGCGATCTACATGAGCGCGACACCCGGCCCGTACGAGCTCGAGCGCAGCGAGCGGGTGGTCGAGCAGCTGATCCGGCCGACCGGGATCGTCGATCCCGAGGTCCGCGTTCGCCCGACCGAGGGTCAGATCGACGACCTGCTCGAGGAGATCCGGCGCCGGGCCGAGCGCGGCGAGCGGGCGCTCGTGACGACGCTGACGAAGAAGATGGCGGAGGACCTCGCCGATTACCTGCACGAGCTCGGGGTCCGGGTCCAGTACCTCCACAGCGAGGTCGACACGCTCGAGCGAGTCCGGATCCTGCGCGACCTCCGGCTCGGCGTGTACGACGTCCTCGTCGGGATCAACCTCCTGCGCGAGGGGATCGACCTGCCCGAGGTGACCCTGGTGGCGATCCTCGACGCCGACAAGGAGGGCTTCCTGCGCAGTGCCTGGTCGCTGATCCAGATGATCGGGCGGGCGGCCCGGAACGTCGGGGGCGAGGTGATCATGTACGCCGACACGGTCACCGAGTCGATGCGGGTCGCGATCGACGAGACGAACCGCCGTCGCCGGATCCAGGAGGCCTACAACCGGGAGCACGGGATCGAGCCGACGACGATCATCAAGGAGATCCACGACATCAACGAGCGCCTCCGGTCGGTGGCCGAGTCGACCGAGATGTACGGCGGGGCGGGGGAGCGGGTTGGGGCCGGCGGTCGGGCTGGTGACGGCGGGCTCGACCTGGCCACGGCCAGCCGGGCCCAGATCGAGGAGCTCGTCTCGCGGCTGGAGGCCGAGATGCGAAATGCCGCTCGCAACCTCGAGTTCGAGCGGGCCGCCGTTCTTCGTGACGAGATCCAGCAGATCCGCCTGCGCGTCCTGGAGGAGGACGCCTCGGTTACGGTGGCACGGGCGGCCGAGCGCGGGGCGGCCCCTGGCCCCGGAGGGGCGGCCCCTGGCCCCGGAGGGGCGGCTCCCTCGGTCGGTCGCCGGGGTGGCCGTCCGGGGGCTTGGCCCGGCGCCGGGTCGCGTGGCCGTCCGGGCGCTCGACCGGACTCCCCCGCCACCGAACTCGAAGTGACGACGATCACCGTTCTTCCGGCAACCGACGATCTCGCCCTGACCCTTGATGAGCCGGCCGCCGCCACGGCCTCCGACTGGTTGCCGGGCATTCGTGATGAGCACGAGGAGGACGCCGGCTGGCAGGCCCGCTGGCTCGACCGCCCGACCTGGGATCACACCGTCACCCCGAACGTCATCAAGCGGACGGGCTCGCGCCCACGCCGCCCGGGCCGGGGGCGCTGACCGCTCGCAAGCGAGCCCCGACTCCTGACCCGGGCGACGGCCGGGGGCCTCACTCCCTGCTGGTCCATGCCCGTGGCGGCATGATCGACAACGGCGCGGCTCGGCCGGAGGGCCACCGTGACTGCCTGTGTGGTCGTGGGTACCGGTGTCGCGCCGACGCTGCGGCCTTTCCTGGCCGATGCCCGTGGCGGCATGGAACGGGTGACCTGGCCCCGGCCGGGACGCCGATCGGCATCCTGGCTGATCGCGGTACTGGGCCAGATCGGTCTCACCGGCCGGTTGGACACGTCGGGTGTCCTGTCGACGGCCGCGTCGGCGAGCCGGGCGTCCGACCGGTTCGATCAGCCGCCGCGACCAGTCGACGGAGCCGGCCAGGGCGGCCGACCGGCTGGATCAGCCGAGGCGGACGAGCCGTTGTCGATGGGGAACGCCGCGTCGTCGTCCGGTCCATTGGTCCGGCGGCGGCGGTTCCTGGTCCGGATATGCAGTCGCCGGGTGTCGTCTGTCATTGGCAGCCAGGGACCAAGCGGCCGACCGGTCCTCAGGACCGCGAGGACGCGGGCGTACCGCTCGAGGCGCAGGCTCGGGGCCCGGCCGCTCTCAAGCCGGGAAATCGTCGACTGGCTGAGTCGGCAGGCGCACCCGAGCCGTTGTTGGGACATGCTGGCGCGCAGTCTTCGGATCTCGCGGCCGAGCGTCGTGAGCACCTGCTCGACGTCCGGATCGGGAACGAGCATCTTGTGTGGCATGCGGCCATTGAAGATCACCGGCCTTCACTGGCGGTTCACGGGCCCTGTGCTGGCGGATCGGCGCTCGGGTCCCGAGCGATCGTGTCGGTGACATCACCAGCGGCGAGCGCCCCCGCAACGAACCATGTCCGATCCCGCGTCGTCAGGCCGGGTCAATCGATCCGCACCATGAGCGTCTCACATGCCGCCACGGGCATGACCCACAGGAATGCCCCCGGCCTCGACGGGACCGCACTCGGGACCGGGACGCGGGCGCGATCGCGCCCACCCCGCCAGCCGCGAACGGACACCAGAACACCTGTTCGAAACCGACGGACGGCGGTATCATGCACCTCATGGCCCAGGACCAGCTCGTCATCCGCGGTGCCCGCGAACACAACCTGAAGAACATCACGGTCGCCCTGCCCCGGGACCGGTTGATCGTGATCACCGGACTCTCGGGTTCGGGCAAGAGCAGCCTCGCCTTCGACACGATCTACGCCGAGGGCCAGCGCCGGTACGTCGAGAGCCTCTCCGCCTATGCCCGCCAGTTCCTGGGCCAGATGGAGAAGCCGGACGTCGACCAGATCGACGGGCTCTCACCGGCGATCTCGATCGACCAGAAGGGGGCCAGCCGGAACCCGCGCTCGACCGTCGGCACGGTGACCGAGATCTACGACCACCTCCGCCTGCTGTTCGCCCGGATCGGCCACCCGCACTGTCCGACCTGCGGTCGGGAGATCGAGCGCCAGACCGTCCAGCAGATCGTCGATCAGATCCTCACCCTCCCCGAGGGGACGCGCCTGCTCGTTCTCGGCCCGCTGGTCAAGGACCGCAAGACCGAGGGCGACCGGATCTTCGAGGCCGCCCGCCGCCAGGGCTTCGTCCGGGTCCGCGTCGACGGTGAGCTGATCGACCTCGCCGAGACGAAGCCGCTCGACAAGTACCGGCGTCACTCGATCGAGGTCGTCGTCGACCGCTACATCGTCCGCCACGCCGAGGCGCCCGAGGGTACGGCGGAGGCGGGTGCACCGGAGCGCGAGCGCCCGGGCGATGGTGTGGGCGACCGGGCGGGCGAGTCTCCCAGGGACCCCGACGCGGCCCGTCTCGCCGATTCGGTCGAGACCGCCCTCCGTCTCGGCGAAGGCGTCGTCGTGATCGCCCCCGCGCCGCGCGAGGGGGAGCCGCCCGCCTTCGAGGAGCGCCGCTACAGCGAGCGCTACAGCTGCCCGTACGACGGCACGACGATCGACGAGCTCGAGCCGCGCAGCTTCTCATTCAACTCGCCCCACGGCGCCTGCCCTGCCTGCGCCGGCCTTGGCACCCGCCTCGAGATCGACCCCGAGCGCGTCGTCCCCGACCGGAGCCTGTCGATCGCCGATGGGGCGCTGATGCGCCCGTGGGCGCGGATGCCGATGGCCGACTCGTGGTTCGGCAAGGTGCTCGAGGCCGTCTGCCGGGCCCACGGCTGGGACCCGACCGTGCCGATCCGAGACCTGCCGCCCGAGGCGCTCGACTTCCTCCTCCATGTGCCGCGCGGCGAGCAGGTCGTGATCGGCTACCGCCACGACCGGGGCGAGAACACGTACACGGCCACCTTCGAGGGAATCATCCCGAACCTCGAGCGTCGCTACCGCGAGACTGACTCGGACTACGTCAAGTCCGAGCTCGAGCGGTTCATGGTCACCCGGCCCTGCCCGACCTGCGGCGGGAAGCGGCTTCGGCCCGAGGCCCTCGCGGTCACGATCGACGGGCGGAACATCTGGGAGATCTCGACCTTCTCGGTCACCCGGGCCCTGGCCTGGATCCGGGACCTGCCGGCTCGCCTGAGCGAACGCGAGCGAACGATCGGTCACCAGCTGTTCAAGGAGATCACCGCCCGGCTCGGCTTCCTCGCCGACGTCGGACTCGACTACCTGACGATCGATCGCTCGAGCCAGACCCTCTCGGGCGGCGAGGCGCAGCGGATCCGCCTGGCGACCCAGATCGGCTCGTCGCTCATGGGCGTCCTGTACATCCTCGACGAGCCCTCGATCGGGCTCCACCAGCGCGACAACGCGAAGCTGATCGCGACGCTCACCCGCCTGCGCGATCTCGGCAACACGGTGATCGTCGTCGAGCATGACGAGGAGACGATCCGGACGGCCGACTGGGTGCTCGACATCGGGCCCGGAGCCGGCGAGCACGGCGGCGAGGTGATCGCGAACGGCCCGCTCGAGGCGGTCCTGAACGAGCCACGCTCGATTACCGGGGCCTACCTGCGCGGCGAGCTGAGCGTACCGGTCCCGTCCCGGCGCCGAGCGGGCAACGGGCGAACGCTCGTCGTTCGGGGTGCTCGCGCCCACAACCTCAAGGGGATCGACGTCGCCTTCCCGCTCGGTACGTTCGTCGCGATCACCGGCGTCTCGGGCTCGGGCAAGAGCACGCTGATCAACGAGGTCCTCTACCGCGCTCTCGCCCGCGATCTCAATGGGGCCCGCGAGGAGCCCGGCCCCCACGATGCGATCGAGGGTGCTGACCAGATCGACAAGGTCATCGAGATCGACCAGAGCCCGATCGGCCGGACACCACGCTCGAACCCGGCCACGTACACCGGGCTGTTCGCCCCGATCCGGGAGCTGTTCGCCGGCGTCCCGGAGGCGCGCCTGCGCGGCTACAAGCCCGGCCGTTTCAGCTTCAACGTCAAGGGCGGCCGGTGCGAGCACTGCAAGGGCGACGGGATCCTGAAGATCGAGATGCAGTTCCTGCCCGATGTCTACGTCACCTGCGAGGTGTGCCAGGGCAAGCGCTACAACCGCGAGGCGCTCGAGGTCCACTACAGGGGCCGCTCGATCGCCGACGTCCTCGAGATGACGATCGAGGAGGCGCTCGAGTTCTTCTCGGCCGTGCCGGCCGTGCGGGCGAAGCTCCAGACGCTCCACGACGTCGGCCTTGGCTACGTCCACCTCGGTCAGCCGGCGACGACCCTCTCGGGCGGCGAGGCGCAGCGGGTCAAGCTTGCCACCGAGCTCTCCCGGCGAGCGACCGGACGGACCCTCTACGTCCTCGACGAGCCGACGACCGGGCTCCACTTCGCCGACGTCGAGAAGCTCCTCCAGGTCCTCCACCGGCTCGTCGAGGCCGGGAACACGGTCCTCGTCATCGAGCACAACCTCGACGTGATCAAGACCGCCGACTGGATCGTCGACCTCGGACCCGAGGGGGGCGACCGGGGCGGCGAGGTCGTCGTGGCCGGGACGCCCGAGCAGGTCGCCCGCACACCGCGTTCGGCGACCGGCGAGTACCTCGCCCGGGTCCTGCGCGGCGAGCCGCTCGTGCCCCTGAGCGACGTCGCGTTCGCCACCGGGCCCGGGCGGGCGACGGTCGGCCGGGCCGAGGGGGAGGAGCCCGGCGAGGCGATCCCGTTCCCGGTCCGGGCCGGGCCAACGCGGGCGACCGTGGCGCGGTAGGGCGCGGTACGATTGCCCCATGCCTGACATCGACTTTGCGTTCCTGGCGGATGCCGCCGAGACGAACCCCGGTCAGAAGTTCTACGTCCTCGGCGGCGGCGTCAGCCGGATCGGCGGACCCGGGTTTCCGCTCCGCCACCCGCACCTGGCCCTCGTGATCAGCCTGACCGTTACCGCCGCGGAGCTCGAGCGTGAACACGAGATCCGGTTCGTCCTGCTCGATCCCGAGGGCGGCGAGGTGGCCAGCGCGACGAGCCAGCTCGTCGCCCATGGCAGCACCGAGGGCAAGGACACGAACCTCACCTTCTCGGTCGACCTGTGGAACCTCCAGTTCAACGGGCCCGGTGACTACTCGTTCCGGATCCTGGTCAACGGCTCGGAGCGGCGCCGGCTGCCACTCTCGGTTGTGCGCTCGACCGAGGGAACGTCGACCCTGCCGCTCAGCCCGCCGCCCGGCCAGAAGTACGAGGCCTGAGCCGACGGTGACCGCTCGCCCCGGCCACGACCGCATCGACGGCGGTCCCGGCCGCGCCGCCGCCCGGCGGAACCAGGAGCGTGGCCTGGCCCGCCACGATCTGCCCGCGATCGACGCTGCCGCCCTTGCCGCGGCCCGCTTGGCCGATCGACTGCTCGAGGCGGCCCGAGACCGTGGCCTGGCCCGCTGGGCGGTGTTCCTCGAGCCGCTCCCGGACCTGCTCCGGGACGCCGAACCTGCGGCCCTGCGCCCCGCCGCGCTTCGGGCCCGGGCGGCCTACGGGCCGAAGGATTCGATCCGCGACGTCCTTCCTCTCGAGCTGACCGGGCCGTTTCGCGATGCGCTCGATCGGCTGCTCAAGGAGCTTGCCCGCCACGAGCTGGGCCGCTGACCTATCCTTCGCACCATCCGGTGCCGGCGGTTGGACGACCGTTGCGCCGGTGAATTGGGTGGCCCGATGCTCATGCGGCTGCGATGGTTGACGATCCTGGTTCCGGCCCTCGTCGTGGGCGGGACCGAGCTGGTCAGCGACTCGCTGGTCGACAAGTTCCTCCCGTTTCCATGGGACGCGATCTTCGTCGTGGCCGTGGTGCTCCTGTTCCTGGCGGCCTTCCTGACCGTCGTCTTCCGGCGAATCGACGGCCTCGCGAGCGCGCTCGCGGCGCGGAACGAGGAGCTCGAGCGACGGATTGCGACGGCCCGGGCCCTTCACCGGGTCTCCGTGGCGGTCACTGCCCTGGCCGACCTCGACGACGTCCTGCGCGCGGTCGTCGACGAGGCCCGGGCGCTGCTCCGGGCCGAGGTGGCGCTCCTCCTCCTGGCCGACGGTGCCGGCGAGCTGACGTTTCGGGCCGCGAGCGGGCTCGCCCCGGCGATCCGTCGGGCCGGCGACGCGCCCGGACGGGACGCGTCACGGTTCATCGACCCGGCCTTCGCCGCGGTCCAGCTGGCCGCGCCGCTCCAGCGCGGCGGCCAGACCGTCGGCCAGCTCGTCGTGGCCAGCCGCGAGCAGCGCGGTTTCGACGTCGACGACGTCGAAACCCTCGCTTCGCTCGCCAACCAGGCGGCGATCGCGCTCGAGAACGCCCGCCTCCAGGCCCGCCTGCGGGACCTCGCGGTCGTCGCCGAGCGCGAGCGGATCGCCCGCGAGATGCACGACGGCCTGGCCCAGGTGCTCGGCTACGTGAACACGAAGTCACAGGCGGTCGAGAGCCTGCTCGAGAGCGGCCGGACGGTCGAGGCGCGGACGCAGCTGGGGGAGCTGGCGGCGGCGGCCCGCTCGATCTACGTCGACGTGCGCGAGGCGATCCTCGGCCTGCGCAGCCCGATCATGCCCGAGGTCGGGCTCGTCGGTGCGATCGAGGCGTATGCAGGCCGGTTCGCCGAGGCCTCGAAGCTGGCCGTCACGGTCAGCGCGACCGCCGAGGCGCGGGCGCTCGACCTGCCGCCCGACGTTCAGGCCCAGGTCTTCCGGATCGTCCAGGAGGCGCTGACGAACGTTCGCAAGCACGCCGGAGCGGGCCGGGCGGAGGTTGCCCTGGTGACGGCCAAGGACGGCCTGCTCGTGTCCGTGGCCGACGACGGGCGTGGGTTCGAGCCCGACGCGGCCGGGCGGCGGACCGGCGGGGGAGGCCTGGCCAGGGCCGCTGCCGACGGGTCCGCGGCCGAGTGGCCACACTACGGCCTCGAGGCGATGCGCGAGCGCGCGGCGGCGATCGGCGGATCGATCGCCTGGTCGAACCGCGCCGGAACCGGGGCGCTGGTCCGGCTGACGGTCCCGCTGGAGCCGGTCCGGCGGAGCACGGCTGATCGCTCGAGTCCCGCCCGGCCGCCGTCGCCACCACCAACCGCCGCGAGGTCCGACTGATGCGGATCATCCTGGCCGATGACCACGCCCTCTTCCGCGACGGCATCTCCTCCCTCCTCGGGGCGTGGGGCCATGAGGTCATCGGCTGTGCGTCGGACGGGGCCGAGGCGGTCGCCCTCGTTGACGCGCTCCACCCGGACCTCGTCCTGATGGACGTCCGGATGCCGGGCATGTCCGGACTCGCCGCGACGCGGCAGATTGCGGGCCGCCACCCCGGGGTCGCGATCGTCATGCTCACCGTCAGTGAGGACGAGGACGATCTGTTCGAGGCGATCAAGGCCGGTGCTCGCGGCTACCTGCTGAAGAACCTCGAGGCGGCCCAGCTGCGGTCGATGATCGAGGCGGTCGGCAGGGGTGAGGCCGCGATCACGCCCGCCACCGCAGCCCGGATCATCGGCGAGCTCGCCCGGCCGCCTGCGGCTGCGAGCGCCGGCCCAAACCCGGACCACTTGACCGAGCGCGAGGTCGAGGTGCTCGAGCTGGTCACGGCCGGCCTGCGGAACAAGGAGATCGCGGCCCGGCTCGGGATCAGCGAGAACACGGCCAAGTTCCACCTCCGGAACATCCTCGACAAACTCCATGCCGGGAGCCGGACCGAGCTCGCCGCCCGCGCCGTCCGGGAGGGTCTGATTCCGGGCGACTGACCGCCGCGCCCGCCGAGCGCCCGCTGCCCACCCGGTTGACCGCCGCGCCGCCGGCGGGTCTCACGGGAGAGAACCGCGACCACGTCGTCCGGGCACGACCGTGCCGGAGTGCCCCCCGGGCGCAGGCCGTTCGGCCCCCGGGTCCCCACCCGCTCGGGCGGGCCGCGGTCCTGCTCCCTCGGACGTGGCGCCGGGCCGCGCCCTGGGCGATCCTCGACCTGCTGACCGACGCACGGAGGCGGGCCATGGGCTATCGCATCGAGATCGATCACGGGAACTGCCTGAACTGCGGGATCTGTATGGATGTCTGCCCGGTCGAGGCGCTCGACATGAGCCGTCCGACCCGGCCGGGCATCGAGGCGGGGCTCGGCCAGGGTGCGCCTGCGCCCTGGATGATGGAGCACCCGGTCCAGGTCGGGGAGTGCATCGGCTGCGGGATCTGCATCCGCGAGTGCCCGGTGATCGTGATGACCCTCCACGCCGAGGCCGGCCAGGTGCCGCTCGCGCCGCGCCAGGGTCCGATCCATCGCCCGACCCCCGACGGGGACGGCTGGATTCCGCTCTCGGCCGTGACGACCGAGTCCCTCAAGCCGGTCCACCCCTCGCCCTGGGATGACCTCTTCACCTGGCGCACGGCCGAGCGTCCGAAGCCCTGGCAGGTCTGGCGGACGATGGTCGAGGACGCGCCCGAGACCCCGAAGGCGCCCTGCCAGGTCGCCTGTCCGGCCGGTACCGACGCCGGGCGCTACGTCGGGCTGATCGCGGCCGGCCGCTACGACGACGCGTACGCGGTCGCGGCCGAGGTGAACCCGTTCCCCTCGGTCTGCGGCTGGATCTGCACGGCACCGTGCGAGACCGCCTGCCGGAGGGGCGTCCTGGACGAGCCGATCTCGATCCGGACCCTGAAGCGGTTCGCCGCCGAGCACGGCCACCTGCCGCCCGTCCCGAAGCCCGCGCTCAGCCGGACGGACCGGGTCGCGATCGTCGGCGGCGGCCCGGCCGGGATGTCGGCGGCGTACTACCTGGTCCGGCTCGGCTACCCGGTCACCGTCTTCGAGGCGATGCCGGTGCCCGGCGGGATGATGGCGATCGGGATCCCGGAGTACCGCCTTCCGCGCGAGGTCCTGCGCGAGGAGATCGAGCGGATCGTCGGGCTCGGCGTCGAGCTCAAGCTCGACCACGCCATGGGCCGCGACTTCACCCTCGGCGACCTCGAGAGTCAGGGCTACCGGGCGGTCTTCCTGGCCACCGGTGCTTCGAAGAGTCGCCGTCTCGGCGTCCCCGGCGACAGCCTCGAGGGCGTCGTGCCGGCGACGTTCTTCCTCAAGCAGGTCAACCTGGGCGAGAAGCCGCGGCTGCACGGCCCGGTCGTCGTCGTCGGCGGTGGCAGCACCGCCATGGACGCCGCCCGCTCGGCCTGGCGCAGCGGTGCCGACTCGGTGACGATCGTCTACCGCCGCGGCCGGGCCGAAATGCCGGCCCAGCTCGAGGAGATCGAGGCGGCCGAGCGCGAGGGGATCGTGATCCGGACCGGGCTTGCCCCGACCGAGGTCGTCGGCCGCGGCGGCGCGGTCGTCGGCCTGCGGTGCGAGGAGCAGCGCCCGACCGAGCGGATCGAGGGTGGCCGGACCGCCTGGGAACGGGTGCCCGGCTCGGAGCACGAGCTCCCGGCCCGGACGATCCTGGTTGCGATCGGCGAGGAGCCGGACCCCTCGATCCTGCCCGAGGGGGCCGGGATCGAGGTCAGTGGTTGGGCCGGGATCGTCGCCGATCCCCGGACGATGGCCACCGGACGGGCCGGGATCTTTGCCGGCGGGGACGTCGTGTCGGGCCCCAAGACGATCATCGACGCGGTCGCGGCCGGACGACGAGCGGCGGCCTCGATCCACGAGTACCTGGCCGGGGTGAAGAACGGCGAGGCCGAGATCCTCGCCGCGGTTCGCTACCGGACTCAGCCCGAGCCACACCTGTCGCTCGACATCGCGCCGCGAGCGCGGGCGCACCCGCCGCTCCCGGTCGTCCAGCCGGGCTCGTTCGCCGCGACTCAGGTCGGGTTCGACGAGGCGGCGGCGAGAGGCGAGGCCAGCCGGTGCTTCCGCTGTGACGCGGTCTACGGTTGCCCGTCGGTCGAGGTCCGGGCCGGGCGCGGGCCAAACGATCGCCCGGCGCCGGCGACCAGACCAACTGCCGCGAACGCGGCCGCCGTGGTCGGCGGTCCGAGAGGAGGGATCTGATGACATCTGCCGATGTTCAGGCGTTCTTCGAATTCGGGGAAATGTTCGTCGAGCAGACGATCGCAGCGGCGCTCGTCCTGCTCTGGGTGCTCGTCCTCGCCCTTCACATCGGACGGCCCTACATGGTCCGGATCACCGGCAAGTTCACGCTTCGCCTGGGGGCCGACCTGTGGTGGATCATCTACGTCGCCCTGCGCGACCTGCTCCTCGTCCAGGTCTTCCTGGGCAGCTTCGTCTTCTTCTACCCCGACGTCACGACGATGGAGGGGCTCGAGCTGCCGATCACCGGTGGCCTCGCCGCAGCGTGCGCGTTCGCGGTCATGGTGATCAAGCTGACGACGCGCGGCGACGCCGACACGAACGGTTACCGCTGGCAGGTATTCCTGCTCGGCCTCGGCGCCACGCTCTACATCGGCCCGTACCTGCTCGGGTCGCAGATGACCAGGTTGACCGGCCGGACGATCGATCAGGTGATGCCGTTCCTCGTCGCCCAGAAGAACCCGGACCTGGCCCTGCCGCTCGTGTACATCTCGGCGGCGATCGTCGGGGTGCTCGGTGTCATCGCCGTCGTCTACAACCTCCGCCAGGCCGGCCAGCGCCGTCCTGAGGTCAGCTAGGAGCCTCCGATGCCGATGAACGACAACCTCGCCACCGCTCTGACGAGCGGAGCCGAGGCCTGGATGGTCCTCTCGATCGCCGCCGTCCTGCCCATGCTCTGGTCCTTCACCCTCGTCCTCCACTTCGCTCGGCCGTACGTCATCCGCTTCCTCCAGAGCCTGACCCTCCGTTTCGGCGGTGACGTCTGGTGGCTCTCCTACGTGCTCACGCGTGATGCCCTGCTGATGGTCACGTTTGGGCTGAGCGTCATCTTCCTGATGCCGAACCTCTACCTGACCGGCGAAGGCCTGCCGATCACCGCCCCGATTGCGACCCTGATCCTGTTCTGGGCGTTGGTGGTCAAGCTCGTCCGCGACATGGACGACGACCCGGCGATCTTCCGGCTGGTGAGCATCCTGCTCGTGGTCGCCTCGATCCTGTACATCGTGCCCCAGGTGTATGGCATGGAAGGCGCCGACCAGGCCTACCTGGGCGACCTGCCCAAGATGCTGATCAGCGTCGAGAACCTCGATCTCGCCCGGCCGATCCTGTGGGTCAGCATCGCCCTGTTCGCGCTCACCGGGGCTGGAATCTTCGGCTGGTTCGTCATGCGCCTGAGCGCGCCGAAGCCGAGCGCGGAGGAGCAGGCCTCGCTCCAGGAGGCGGCCTGATCGAACCCGGCGGCCAGCCCGCCCCCTGCCCGAGAGAACACACCCCGGCCCACGGTCGCTGCCCCGAGGCGACCGGCCGGCCGACCGATCCTGAACGAGCGGCTCACCCGAGCCGCTCGTTCAGTACGTCCAGGGAATGAACCGTTTCGTCCTGGCGCGGTAGGCCCGGTAGCCGGGGAAGCGCTCGGCCAGCCAGGCCTCCTCGCGCCGCGACTTCAGGTCGAAGAAGGCAAACAGAACGGCGGCCAGGACGAGGGCCAGCGGCGCGGCGGTGACCAGGCCCCAGCCGGCGCTGCCGACGATCAGACCCCCGTAGATCGGGTGGCGAACGAGCCGGTAGGCGCCGGTCTCGACCAGCCGGGCCCCGTCGCGCGGGCGGGGGAACGGGGTGAGGTTCTCGCGCAGGTCGGCCAGGCCGCGGACGGCAAGGATCGCGCCGGCCAGGATGAGCAGCAGCCCCGCACCGCTCGTCGCGAGGTGCAGATCGCCGCTCCAGGCCGGCCCGGTCGAGCCGGCGGCCGCGATCGCCACGAGCAGGAACCCCTGGATCAGGACCCAGCCCTCGCCCCGCGGCCCGAGGGTCGGCAGTCGCGTCCGATGGCTCATGATCCGCGGAGCCTAGCCCAGATCCAGGATTGAGATGTGGAGGATCCGGCGGATCGGCGACGATCATCGGGGACATGTTCAGCCGTGGCGGGCGTTCGTCCCGAGTTCGCCCGCTGAGAACGCCTCGCGCAGGAACGGGGAGGGGGCCTCCGGATCGTAGACGAGCGTGAGCGAGCGCCGGGCGCGGGTCCAGGCGACGTAGGCCAGCCGGCGCTCCTCCTCGAGGACGCGCCCGGGGTCGGTCGCCTCGCGCAGGGCGCGGGCACTCGGAAAGCGGCCGGTCTCCATCCCGATCACCGCGACGTGGTCGAACTCGAGGCCCTTCGTGGCGTGGGCCGTGGCGAAGGTCAGCGGCGCGTCGTCGCGACGGAGCGTGGCGAGGCGTG